>CAJUPG010000034.1 GCA_910588455.1 uncultured Oscillospiraceae bacterium | reverse complement strand
CCCGCCAGGCCGCCCAGGTACACCTTGGCGTAGTAGCTCTGGATGTCCAGCCGCAGACCCCGGGCGGAGCAGTTAATGACGCTGCCGCCGTGGGCGTTCCAGCCCACCAGACTGCCCAGATACAGACTCCTGCCGTCCCCGCCGGAGACCTTCAGCATCTGTTCCGGCTCCAGGTCCATCTGATAAACAATGTTGTACAGGTTCCCCTCCGAGCAGCCGAACAGCCCCGCGCACTCTGTCGCGCCTCCCCGCTCCGGCACCTTGAACACAACGCCCCGGATGGTGTGTCCGCCGCCGTTGTACGTCCCCCGGAACCGGTTTGTTTCGTTTCCAATGGGGGTCTGGCGGAACTGGCTGGACAGTTTTCCGCTCTCATAGTCCGTATAGGTGGCGTAATTCAAATCCAGATCCTGCTGGAAGGTGATGGATTGAGCCGTCTTGCTGTAGCGGTAATACGCCCGGTTTTCACTCAGCTCGTACAGATGCCGGGGGGTACGGACGCTGACGGTGCCGTAGTTTTTTGCCAGCAGAGCCGCCGCCTGCTGGGCGATGGTCTCCTCTGTCCAGCCCTCCCCAGGCCGGTCCTGGGCCCGGACGGGCTCTACCGTCTCCGCAAAATGGGGGTTGAAAAAATACTCTCCCTGGGCCGTTTCCACTGTTGTTTTCTGGAAGCTGAATTTCAGATACTGGTAAAAATCCTCGCTGGCCGTTTGGGTAAGCGCCTCTGGAAGAGGAATCAGATAGTAGTTCTTATTCTCCCAAACAGCGGAAAGGACGTCTGCTTTTTCTAAGGTCTGCCGCATTTCCTGTCCGTTGTATGTATAGGTAATTTCAGGAAGAGCGTTCAGGTCCAGGTCGCTTTCCAGCATCGCCACCGCGTAGCCGTCCAGGGTAATGGGCTTGTCGTCGTCCAGCTTCCCCACCAGATATCTGGCGTTGCCGCCGGAAAATCCATATTTGACCCCGTTCTGGTCCTTATACTTCTCATAATAGACCAGGCTGGGCTCCTTGAACTCCGCCGTCCAGTCCCCGTAGTGGGGCATATTCAGCAGGCCGGGGAAATCGTAGTTGTTCGACGTCTGATTCCAGCGGATCTGATAGGGGTGGCTTCCCGTGGAGGTTTTCCACACAAAGGCGTTGCCCATCCGGACGGCAAAGTCGTTATCTTTGCTGTCCGTCATTTCGGCATAACCACAAGATACCGCCCCCAGGATGGGTTCCGGCAGCAGATCAAAATCCAGATAATAGGTGCTGTTGTTAAATGCATTACTGCCGTTTTCTTGCGTTTGCGTCAAATAATAAAACGCAGCGGTTTCCGGCTTTTGCGTATACCGCATGATGGAGTACACGTTTTGGGAATGGACGGTCGAAACTCCCAGGCACAGCCCGGCGGCCTGGTCCGCGCCGCTCATGTTGATGAACCCGGCGGCATAGCAGTTCGTCAAATCCAGCGTCTTGGCCATACCCACCAAACCGGCGGAATTTTTTCCTTCCAGGTAGTTATCTGCGTAGGAGTGGGTTACCGTCAGTTTTCCAGAGGCAACCCCCGCCAGGCCGCCGGCCTGCGTCTTTCCGGACACCAATGTGGCCGCCAGGGAATTTTTGATTTCGCTGTCCCCCTCCAGACCGCCGGCAAGCCCCCCGGCCATTTTCCCGGAAATCCGGTAATTGTACTCATACTCGCCTTCGCCTGTGCCTCTGTCCAGAACCAGCAAATCCATCAGCGACTGCTGTTCCGTGGGCTCCCAATACACCCAGCAGTTGTCCATTGTGGTTTTCCCACTGCCGAAGCCCAGCAGAGCACCGGCGTAGTCCCCACTGGTTTTCACTGTGGCGTTAATCAGGCGGATGTTTTGAAAGGCCGTATCCTTTGTGGTGCTGCCGAACAGACCGGCATTGCCGTCGCTGTCCACATACAAATCCCGGATGTCCCGTTCCCGGCCATCGTAGGAAATCAAATATTCATTCTCAATCGGTAGAAAACTGTAATCAGGGTAGGCCGTATTGCTGCAGCAGGCAATATTTGCCGTCTGTACGGCCCTCAGTTCTCCGGACCCTGTGCTGTTGGAAAACGCGCAGTTCAGGTTCTGAAGGTGCCGCAGGTATTTGATTTTGGCCGTTTCTCCATCGCTGCTCCGGTCAAACAGGGGGTGGTTTGTGTCCGACGCCTCCGCACTGCTGGACCGTTTCCCGGGCATGGACAGCTCCACCGACGCGGTAACGGTGACCTCCTGGTCAAAGGAGAGCGTTTCCCCGCCAATCAGCTTTTGAAATTGTTCCTCCTCCTCCAGACTGTCCAGAATCCAGACAAAGGAGGTTCCCGTTTCCAGATTCACCGGCTTTACCAGCCGTTTGGAATAGGCCGGCTGCAAAAGCTCAATTTCCCTTCCGTTATACAGGACTTTTACGCTTTTTGTGACTGCAGCCCCCGCGGCGCTGGCCGGAATCTCAAAGTTGACCTCCACGGTCAGCTTCTCCTCATTGCGTATGAGAACCGTCACCCCCGGAGTATGGAGGCGTTCAATAGGGCTCCCCTCCGCCTTGCCGCCGCCGTAATAACCCAGCATCGGCTCACTTCTCATCCGCACATCCCGGGAGGCGTTGCGCAGCGCCGCAAAATCAGCGTTCCCGTCAATCGTTTCCTCCGCGTAAAACACATCGGTCACGCAGCCGCTCTTCGCGTCGTAGAGGATATAGAAATCGCCGTCCCACAAAGCCGGATCGATGGTTCCGCTGGGCAGCAGGTCCTCCATGTTCGCGTCCGTTTTGGCAATCAGGCAGCCGCCGGCCACCTGGTTGCCGCCCTGGTCCACCAGCCGTTCCAGCCGCTGATTGCTGGACAGCAGGCCCGCCCGGTTCTCCGCGGCCATGTAGATTTCCCGGGCCGCGTTATCCAGCTCCGTAATTTTCAAATAATCCACATAATAGGCCGCCGCCACAGAGGAAATCCCCAGCAGAATAATCAGGATTGCCACTGCCGCCATCATTTCCACCATGCTGAAGCCGCTGTTTCGATTGTTGTGCGTGTTGTTCCTCATGGACCTAACCTCAATCAATACAGAATAAACAGATTCTAAAAAAAACTTTACTGTGTATCTGATTCGGATATGTAAGACATTTTAACATATCCGAATCGGACATACAATAACTTTAATGAAAAATTTTTCCGAAAAAAGGAGGGAGCTGCACAATGGGGCTGGACTACCAAGCTATAGGCGTGCGCATCCGCCGCCTTCGCAAAGACAAGGGGCTGACCCAGCAGACCCTGGCGGAGCGCTCGGATCAGGAGCCGTCCAATATCTCCCACATTGAGCGGGGCGCGACCAAGCTGAGTCTGCCCACCCTGGTCAGCATCGCTAACGCGCTGGAGGTCACGGTGGACGAGCTGCTGTGCGACAGCCTGCCGGCCTCCCGGGCCGTGTTTGACCGGGAAGTGGAGCACATCCTGGCCGACTGCACCCACACGGAGATGAAAATCATCACCGAGACCATGCGGGCACTGAAGGACAGCCTGCGCCGGACCCGGTAAGGGCCCTTCAGTCGGTCTGCACCCTGGGCCAGCAGCAAATGCCAACCTCCAGGGCCACCCGCTCCTGCAAGCGGAAATCCGCATAGCGGCAGAACCAGCAGTCCTGCCCTCTGCCCAGGCCCGTAGAGCGGGGCGAGAAAGCCGGACACCACTGCTCCGGCCAGACGCTTCCACCGGTGCGTGGCTTGCGCAGGGGCGGCTTTCGACAGACTATGGCACTCATGGTTCCACTTCCCCTTCGTTTCCAATAGTCATTGTTTCCGGCTCTGTCGGAAACAGCCCAGGGTGTACACCCTGGGAAATTTCGTATCTGTTCCCGTTCACAGCCGTGACAGGACCTATTATAGCAAAAAGTTTTGCCGTTGTGGGGCCTTGCGAATATCTGGTGCTCTTTTGCGCAGAATTTGACTGCGCTGCAGGCAGCTTGAAAGTGAACGTTTATTTGCGCAACAGGAAAAAAATTTGTTTCTCTATTATACATGATTTGCCCTTCTTTCGCAAGGTTTTTTTCGGGAACCGATTGACACAGCTGGGACAAACGTGGTATGTTCATATACGAAATGCTGTCATTTCCTATACTTTCGCACACTTTGCGTAAAATTTGTGCATTTTTGCGCAAAATTTGCACAGGAGGGAAAAATCACTATGCTTACCATCGCCCTTTGTGACGACGAAGCCGAACAGCGTTCCTCCATCGGAGCACTGCTTCAAAATTATGCCGCTGCCCGACCGGACCGGACGGTCAAGCTGTCCGTTTTTTCCTCGAGCTGGGACCTGCTGTCCACGGTGGAGGAAGCCGGAGGCTTCTCCATCTACGTGCTGGACGTGGTCATGCCCGGTCTGTCCGGCATTGATCTGGGCGTCCGGCTACGGGAGATGAACCACCGGGGGGCCATCATTTATCTGACCATCTCCTCAGAGTTCGCCGTGGACTCCTACGCCGCCCGGGCCTTTCATTATTTAATGAAGCCCGTGGGGCCGGACACGCTCTTCCAGGTGCTGGATCAGGCCGCCGACCATCTGGATCAGGAGCGGGCCGCCTCCATCACCGTAAAAACCAGGGACGGCCTGCGGCTGGTCCGGCTGGACGAAATCTTATTCGCCGAGCTGTCCGCCCGGACGGTGCGCTACCACCTGGCCAGCGGCGAGCGGCTGGACAGCACCACCCTGCGCAACTCCTTTCAAGAGGAGATGGCCCCCCTGCTGGCGGATCCCCGGTTTTTCTCCTGCGGGGCCAGCTTTGTGGCCAATTTGTTCTATGTCACCGCTGTGGAAAAAAACTGCTTCCGGATGGACGGCGGAAAGCAGGTCCCGCTGGCCCGGGGCTTGTCCACGCTGGCCCGCCAGCGTTGGAGCGGCTACTGGCTGAACACACCAAGGGGGGAATTTTCATGACGCTGCTGCGGGATCTTTCCCTGCTGTGGTCCATGCTCCATGTGATCGCGCTGTTTTTAATTCTCTTTGAGCCCCGCTTTTCCTGGCGGACCACCCTGACGGTGGCCTTCGTGGTGGGGGGCACCCTGCTGATTGCCAATATTCTTTTGATGTATCAGCTGGGTAACGGCATTCTTATGAGCATGGCCTTCTTTACCTGCACCATCCCTACCCTGATTCTGTTTTTCATCCTGTCCAAATACCGGGACGGGCGGTTTTTCTTCCTCTTTTGTATGTCCGACACCCTCTCCTTCTGGGTGATGCAGATCACCAACCTGATGGACCGGATGGCCGGCGACACCTATATCGTCCTGCTTGTGAGCCGTTTGATCCTCTTCCCCCTGGTGGAGCTGCTGTTCTGGCGGTATCTGCGCCGCCCCTTCCTGGAGCTCCAGCGCCGGCTGGACCGGGGCTGGTGGCTGTTCGCCGTGGTGGGCGCGGTGTACTATCTTCTGATTATGTTTACGGCCATCCCGGTGGATGCGCCCATGCCGGACGCCTCAGGGGTTGGCACCGCCTTTCTGGTGATGCTCCTCATGCCCCTGACCTACATGACCTGCCTGCTCTCCCTGTGGCGGCAGATGAAGATGTATGAAAACACCCGCCAGATGGAGCTTCAGCGCCGGGACTACCACACCCTTTGCCAGAAGATGGAGCTGGGGCGCATCTACCGCCACGATATGCGCCACCATCTCTCCACCCTGGACGGACTGCTCCAGCAGCAGGACCTGGACGAAGCCCAGCACTATATCCGCTCCCTCAACGGCGGCCTGGAGGATCTGGCCTACCCTGTCCAGTGTGCAAACTCCGCCCTGAACGCGGTCATTACCGCCTATCTGGTCCAGGCGTCAAACGCCGGCTGTACCCTCCGCGTCCAGGTGCAGACGCCGGATCAGCTCCCCTTTGAGGAGACGGACCTGTGCGTCATTCTGGGCAACACCCTGGAAAACGCCATCCACGCCTGCCAGGACCTGCCCGAGGATATGCGGGAAATCCAGCTCTCCCTGGAGCTGACCGAAAACCGGCGCCTGGTGCTCTTTGTCAAAAATCCCTGCCCCACGCCGGTCCACTTCGGTCCGGACGGCCTGCCGGCAGTCCCCCAGCGGGAGGGCCACGGCCTGGGCCTGCAAAGCGTGCGGACTGTGTCGGAAAAATACGGCGGGCTGTTTCAGTGCCAATGGGAGGACGGCTTCTTCATCCTTCAGACCGTTCTCATGCCGCCTCAGGCGAGCACTGTCAAGCAGCGCCAGGTCAACCGGGTCACGACAGCGGTTGTCGCCCTGCTGGCCTCCCTGCTGCTCATCAACTGCGTCCCCGCTGTGGCCGACGCCCTGGAGTCCATCCCCGTTCTGGGCCCCATCATCCGGGTATTGGATCTTCGGACCTATACGTTCCACTGGAACAACACCGACTATTCCGTCACCCAGCCTCAAATCACCGGGGCGGAGGAGCCAAACGACGCCTCCGACGACTTTTTCGCGGAGATGGAGGAAAAATTCCTCTGGTATGCCGGGCAGCGCTATAAGGGCTATGTGGGCATTGACGCGGACTACACCGTGCTGCGGGACGACGAAACTTTGCTGATTCTCCGCTTCGACAGCACCATCAACGTGGGCGGTTCCGTGGATTACACCCGCCACGTTGTCCTGGACAAAACCTCCGGTGAAATTCTGGAGCTCAGCGACCTGTTCCCCCCTGGAGAGGACTACGTGACTCCTCTCAGCGCGGAGGTTCTGTCCCAGATGGAGCAGGCGGTGGCCGCCGGAGAGGGCAGCTACTATATCCCCGGCGACTTCTGGGCGGAAAGCGACTGGTTCCGGTCCATCGCCCCGGATCAGGACTTTTATCTCGACGAGCAGGACCGGCTTGTCCTGGTCTTTGAGGAGTATTCCGTGGCCCCCGGCAGCATGGGCACGCCGGAATTCACCATGCCCGCCGGTATGGGAATACTGCCAACCGGCTGAATACAGCGTCAAGGGGACGTCCGGCAGGGCGTCCCCTGTTTTCTGGAAAAAACCATTGCAATTTCCCCCGGAGTATACTAGAATAAAGAAGAATTTGCCGAAAGGAGCTCCTGTACGCTATGTCAATCTTCCGCTCCCGTCCCCTCCGAGCTCTGGGGTATCTCAGTCTGGCGGTGTTTCCCCTGTTCTGCCTGCTGGTGCTGGACTACATGAATTACCGCAGTCTGGCCCGGCTGCGCCTCCATTGGGAGCTCCAGCCCGGCCCCCTCTGCTTTGAGATTGTGGTTATTTATCTGATCTTTCTGTTTTTCTGGGCTCTGTGCCGCCGGGGCGCTCTGGCGGCCGGCGTTATGGGGGGGCTATCCTTCCTGTTCGCCTACATCAACTACACCAAGGTGGCCGTCAACGGGGACAACTTTTATCCCCAGGACATGATGATGGCGGGCAGCGCCGGGGAGCTGACCTCCTTCATCAGCGGCGCGCTGCCCAAGTGGTTCTGGCTGGGGCTGGCGGCCTTTGTTCTCTGGATTATCTTCCTGGCTTTGACCAGGCCGGACCTGCCCCGGGGCTGGTTTTACCGGCTGTCGGCGGCAGCCCTGGTGGCGGTGCTGGTCTGGAGCTTCTGCGCCAACCGGGAGCGCACCAAAAATATGCTGGCCCGGTTCAATATGTCTACCTACGACACCGCCCTCCAGCGCTCCAATTACAATGCCAACGGCTTTGTGGGGGGCTTTGCGCTGAATGTGCTCACCATGCGCATTGAGCCCCCGGAGGGCTACACCCAGGAGAACATGGAGACGCTGCTGGACCTCTACAAGCCGGTCCCCGCCTCCGGCGAGGAACAATTTGACGTCATTGTGATTTTGAGCGAGAGCTTTTTTGACGCCCGGATTCTCCCCGGCGTGGAGTTCTCCCAAAATCCCCTGGAGCACTACGACGCGCTGCTGGAACGGCCCAACTGCTACAGCGGGACCCTCTACACCACCGCCTCCGGCGGGGGCACCGTCCGCCCGGAGTTCGGGATGCTCACCGGACTGACCACCGACTATCTGCCCGACGTGACCACCCCCTACTGGTTTGTGGATGAGGAGGTCCCCTCCTATGTGTCCATCTGCAAGGAGCTGGGCTACGACACCCTGGCCATCCACCCCTACGACCGGACTTTTTACGCCCGGAATCAGGCCTACCCCTACCTGGGCTTCGACCGCTTCCTGGACATGGAGGACCTGCCCCAGCTGGTAACGGCGGAGTATAAGCGGGACTATATCACTGACCATTCCACCCTGCTGCTGATGGAAAAATGTCTGGATGAGGCGGAAAATCCCACGTTCATGTTTGTCATTACCATGCAGAATCACCAGCCCTACAACGCCATGGACCCGGCGGACATTCAGGTGGAGGTAACCTCCCCGGACCTGTCCGAGCCCGCCCTCACCGCCCTGACCACCTACACCCAGGGGCTGTACGATGCAGACAGGATGCTGGGGGATCTGGCGGACTACATCGACCGCCGGGAGCGGCCCACCATTGCGGTCTTTTTCGGGGACCACCTGCCCACCCTGGGCTCCAACTACCTGGCTTATCGGGAGAGCGGCCTGTTTGACCAAACCGACGGCCTTACCCCGGAGGAGCTGGAGCAGGTCTACTCCACCCCCTATGTAATCTACTCCAACCGGGAGCTGGAGTTTGACTTCTTCGGGCAGAACAAAAACAACCCCATCTCCGATTACAACGTGCTCAATGCGGTCTACCGGGCTGTCGGCCTCCCCCGCACCCCCTATATGGAGATGCTGGCGGATTTTTACCGGGATTATCCCTATTACAACGTCCGGCTGGAAATCCCGGCCCATTCCACCCGGGAGCCCTTCCTCAAGGCCATGGAGCTGGTCACCTACGACCGGATTCTGGGCCGCCGCTGGTCGAAATAACACAATCAAACTTGCAGGAGTGATTTTCCATGATGACCATTGAACATTTTAAGCAGGCCCGCAGCGTATTGCGGGGCGTTTTGAACGAAACCCGGCTGATCCATTCCCCCTATCTCTCCCAGGGCTGCGGCAATCAGGTCTATCTCAAGCCGGAGAATATGCAGGTCACCGGGGCCTACAAAATTCGGGGCGCGTACTACAAAATCAGCGCCATGAGTCCAGAAGAGAAGTCCCGGGGACTGGTTACCGCCTCCGCCGGCAACCACGCCCAGGGAGTCGCCTACGCCGCCCGGGCCTCCGGTGTGGCCGCCACCATCGTCATGCCCACCACCACCCCTCTGATGAAGGTCAACAACACCAAGGACTATGGGGCTCAGGTAATTCTCCACGGAGACGTGTTCGACGAAGCCGCCGCACTGGCCGCCCAGATGTCTGAGGAGCAGGGGCTTACCTACGTCCACCCCTTCAACGACCTGGAGGTGGCCACCGGCCAGGGCACCATCGCCTATGAGATTTTCCAGGACCTGCCCGATGTGGACGTGATTCTGGTGCCCATCGGCGGCGGCGGACTGGCGGCGGGGGTGTCCACCCTGGCCAAGCTCCTCAATCCCAACGTGCAGGTGATTGGCGTGGAGCCCACCGGAGCCGCGTCGATGAAGGCCAGCCTGGACGCCGGCCACGTGGTCACCCTCCCCACCGCCACCACCATCGCCGACGGCGTGGCAGTAAAAACTCCCGGGGACAAGATTTTTCCCTATGTACAGAAAAGTCTGGACCAGATCATTACCATCTCCGACGACGAACTGGTCGCCGCGTTTCTGGACGTGATGGAAAAGCACAAGATGATTGTGGAAAACGCGGGCCTTTTGACCATCGCCGCCCTGCGGCACCTGGAGTGCCGGGAGAAGAACGTGGTGTCCATCCTGTCCGGGGGCAACATGGACGTGATTACCATGGCCTCGGTGGTTCAGAACGGCCTGATCCGCCGGGGGCGCATCTTCACCTTCTCCGTCCATCTCCCCGACCGGCCCGGCGAGCTGCTGCGGGTGGCCCAGATCCTGGCGGAGCACGCGGGCAACGTTATCAAGCTGGAGCACAATCAGTTTGTCAACGTAAACCGGGCCAGCAGCGTTGAGCTCCGGGTGACTCTGGAGGCTTTCGGCCACGAGCACAAGCAGGAGATTCTGGACGCCCTCCACCAGGAGGGCTACGACGCGGCGGAAACGGGCACCAGTAAGATTTACGACTGAAAAACTCTGCCCCCGCCGCCGGGAAGGGCGGCGGGGGGTATCTGAAAAGCGGCGTGCTGGCCCGGAGCAGGCCGGGGCGGCGGGCAGTGAGGTTTCAAATGGAGCGTCCCGGAGCCCGGAGCACCGGAGGGGCCGTGAGGCCCTCTCGCTCTCCGCTCTGTATCCTATGCGCCCCGCCCCAGGCGGGTGCCGGCGGGCTGTTTTTATGGAGGTATTGCAATGGTTAAAATTTCCCCCTCGATCCTGTCAGCGGATTTTGTCAATCTGGAGGAGGACATCCGCCAAGCGGAAAGCGCCGACTATCTCCACGTGGACATCATGGACGGCTGCTTTGTCCCCAATATTACCATTGGCGTGCCGGTGCTGAAATCCATCCGGAAATGCACCGGTATGTTTCTGGATGTACACCTGATGATCGACAAGCCCGTCCGCCTCCTTGCGGACTTTGCCCAGGCCGGAGCGGACCTGCTGTCCGTTCATCTGGAGGCCTGCCCCCCCAGCCAGATCGTCCAGTGTCTGGACCTGATGGACCAGTTCGGAGTGAAAAAAGGGGTGGCCCTGCGGCCCATCACCTCCCCCAAGGCCATCCTGCCCTATCTGGAGCGGCTGGACCTGGTTCTGGTGATGACGGTGGAGCCCGGCTTCGGAGGCCAGACCTTTCTGGAAAGCCAGCTGGACACCATCCGGGAGGTCCGGACCCTGATCGACCGGTACAACCCGGCCTGCGAACTGGAGGTGGACGGCGGCGTCAACCAAAAAACCGCTCCTCTGGCGGCGGCGGCGGGGGCAAACGTACTGGTAGCCGGCTCGGCGGTCTACGGCGCGGCCGACATTCCCGGAGCCATCCAGGCTCTGCGGGTGAACTAGGAGGGGGAGCAATGCAGTATTTTCCCCCCGCCCTGGAGCAGCTTGTGGAGCAGTTCGCCAAGCTCCCCGGTGTGGGCGTGAAATCCGCCCAGCGGCTGGCATTCTACCTCCTGGCCCAGCCGGAGGAGGAGGCCGCCCAATTTGCCCAGGCCATTTTGGCCGCAAAAAAATCCATCCACTGCTGTCCCCTGTGCCAGAACCTCACCGAAGGGGATGGCCCCTGCCCCATCTGCGCCAGCGCCCGGCGGGACGGCTCCACTATCTGCGTGGTGGCCGATCCCAAGGACGTGGCCGCCCTGGAGCGCAGCCGGGAATACAACGGCCTGTACCACGTGCTCCATGGAGTGATCTCCCCCATGAACCACGTGGGGCCCGACGACCTGCACATCAAATCCCTGGTGGAGCGGGTGTCCGGCGGGACGGTCTCTGAGGTTATTATGGCCACCAACCCAGACACCGAGGGGGAGACCACAGCTATGTATCTGTCCCGGCTGCTGCGCCCCTTCTCCGTCAAAATTACCCGGCTGGCCTACGGCATCCCCGTGGGAAGCCATCTGGAATACGCCGACGACGCAACCCTTATGCGGGCTCTGGAGGGACGGCAGGAAATTTAAACTGAACCGGCGGCCGGTGATAAAACCATCACCAGCCGCCGGTCTTTTAATAGAGGCCAGCCTTTGTCCACTGGGCCAGCGGGACATCGTTGAGCCCCTCAAAGGATTCCATCCGGTTGGAAAACCGTTTTCCGGCCTCATTGGCATGGTGAATCGCATCCTTGAGGTTCAGATTGGTCAATTCTCCGCCGTCTACAATTACCTGGCCGTCTACAATAACCGTTTCCACCTCCCGGCCGTCCGCGGAGTAGATTAAATTGGGTACGATGTTTCGCACCGGCGACAGAATGATCGGCGTCATATGGGGATGGAGCAGGTCCAGTATAATCAGATCCGCCTTTTTTCCCACTTCCAGCGATCCGATCTGATCCGCCATCCCCAGCGCGCGGGCGCTCTCAATGGTTCCCAGCCGGAGCATCTGCCAGGCCGGAAATACTGTGCCGCTGGCGGCCTTGCACTTGTTGAGCAGATCGCCCACCTTCATCTCCAAAAACATATTGTTCCGGTTGTTGCCGGGAGCCTGATCGGTGCCCAGACCGACCACACCGCCCATCTCCATATACTCCGCCGCCGGCGGGACAGTCCCATTGATCAGGGCCATGCAGTTGCTGCACAGCACCATGCGGCAGCCATGCCGGGCCATGGTACGCACCTCCTCCGGCTGGGCGTGGCTGATATGCGCCGCCAGCACCTGGGGACCCAGAAGCCCGTTTTTCTCCAAAAAAGGAATGGCCCGCAGTCCATAGCGTTTTTCACACTGAATATTCTCCCGGTGGCTCTGGGATACGTGGATGTGAATATCCAGCCCCTCTTTGCGGGCGTACTCATACAGCTCCCGCAGCAGCTCCAGTGAACACATATTGGCCGCCTGGGGCCCTACCATACAGGTGATTCGTCCGCTGCCGTGCCAGGTCTGGACCATTCTGCGGGTGGCGGCAAATTTGGCCTCCCCCACGCCGGGGTCAAAGGGGAAGGTCTCCATGGGGTCGTACCGGTAAATATCCGCCGGCATCTCGTGGATCAGCTCTGTCATAACGCAGCGGTTTCCCACTTTCCGGTGGTTTTGCAGCACCAGCTCCGACCGGTCCCCGTAGTCGCCGATGGTGGTGGTCCCGTTCAGCACGGACTCGGCAATTTCGATCAGGGAGCCGATTTGAGTGGCGTCGTCATCCAGATTGGCCTGGATGGGAAACATCCCCTTGTACAGCCAGTTGTCAATATCCTGGGCAGTACCCCGGGCAATCCCCAGGGAGGAATGGGAGTGGCAGTCGATCAGCCCCGGCATAACCACCTTGTCCGTCGCGTCAATCACCCGATGGCCGTCATATTCCTTCCGCAGCTCTGCGGTCTCTCCGACAGCGCGTATGGTGGAGCCCTGTACGGCCACCGCGCCGTCGTTCACGATTCCGGTCCCCTGCCCCTGCATGGTAATGACAATCCCATGGATAATCAGCAAATCAACAGTTTTCATATGTATGGGCTCCTATTCTTCCAATTTATGATAGACAACCTTGCCCTCCGACATCGTGAGCAGAATCTGGCTCCGGTCAATTTCCTCCGGGCGGCTGTAGGGGCTGCGGTCCAGCACCACCAGGTCCGCGTATTTGCCCGCCTCCAAGGTCCCCCGCTCCTGCTCCTCATGTCCAATCCACGCAATATTGGAGGTGCAGATTTTCAGCGCCTCCGTAACGCTGACCCGCCGGGCGGGCCGGGGGTTGTTCACCAGAATATGAAGGGCCTTGATCGGGTCGATGGGCGTAACGGGGCTGTCCGACCCGCTGCCAACCATACAGCCCGCCTTGACCAGCTTGGCAAACGGCTCATTATTCTCCGCCGCCTCCTCTCCCAGCATTGGCGCAAAGACGCTGTTTTCTGGATTGTCCCAGATGTCGCACCAGATGGGCTGCATGGGAAGGGCCAGCTGCAGCTCCGCCGCCATTTCAATATGGTCCGGCGCAGGATAGGAAAAGTGCTCAATCCGGTGGCGCAGCCCCCGGTCCCCCAGCTGCTTGGTAACGCTGTCGATAATATAAATGATCTGGTCAATGGCCCGGTCTCCCATGGCGTGGAGGCCAACCTGCATATTGTTTTTATGGGCCTCGTAGACGTAATTGTAGATTTTCAGGTCCGACTCGTACAGAAGTCCCCGGGTATCCGGCCGGTTTCGGAAGGGCCGGGAGTAGGCCGCCGTAAACAGAGCCCGGGCGCCGTCCAGACACATACAGCCCCCCACCCGGGGCAGGCCCGCTCGCTTTGCCTGCGCCACATCCCAGACCTGCCACATATTCAGCGCGTGAATGCAGGCGTCCCGGGCCGACTCCTGGAGTAGCTCGCCGGTGAGAAATGCGCCCTCCGTATAGCCGCCGTCCAGGGAGTGGACCGTGGTGCAGCCCCTGGAGGCCGCGTGGGCGGCAAACTGAAGAAAAAATTCCTTCAGCGTTTCCCCATCGGTCTGTCCAAAGACCGCCCGCTGGACCGTAAAATTGGCCTGGTCCTGGAAAATAAGGCCATTCTCCAGCTCCTCTGTACAGCCGGCCATCAAATCCGGCTGCTCCAGAAGTCCGCTTTGCTTCAGCGTAATGGAGTTAACGGCCATACCGTGACAGGAGGTGTGGAATACAAGACAGGGATGGTTGGGACATACCGCGTCCAGCTCCTTCCGGGTGGGCATCCGTTTTTCCCGCAGGGCCTCATGCTTCAGGCCGTACCCATGGACCAGCTTTCCGGGGGGCGTGATTTTGGCCCGGGCCTCCAGCCGGTGCAGCACCTCGTCCAGGGAGGTCAGGCCCTGCAAATCCACCGCCAGCAGATTGCGGCCCACCGACATCCCGTGGACATGGCAGTCCCCCAGGCCAGGGATCACCGCCGCCCCCTTCAGATCCATGCACAGCTTCGCCTCTCCGGCAAAATCGTCCCGGCTGCCCAGTGCCGCAATTTTTCCATCTTTTCCCGCCAGCCAGCGGCAGCGGGGCAGCGCCGGGTCCAGGGTAATGATTTCCGCATTTTTCAGTACAAAATCAAACATACTTGCTCCCCTTTTACATCAGGCTTACCAGGAACAGGGACAATTGCGGGATAAAGGTAATGAGCAGCAGACAGACCGCCATGGCAATAATCATGGGCCAAATCCGCCTGACAATGGACTCAATGGGCAGCCCGCTGATGGCGGCGGCGATGAACAGATTGGAGCCAAAGGGAGGCGTACAGAAGCCGATGGCCAGGGCCACTGTCATAACCACACCGAAGTGGATGGGGTCCATCCCGATGGAGGTGACAATGGGCAGGAAAATGGGCGTAAGCACCAGGCAGGAGGAGATATTGTCCACAAAACAGCCCACAAGGAGCAGAATCCCTAAAATCGCCAGAAGGATCAGGACATCACTGTGGATGGCTCCGGTGATCCAGGCGCCGATTTTCTTGGGAATTCCCGCCGTGGTCAGGTAAGTCGCAAAGGCCATTGACAGCCCCACGGCCAGGTTGCCCTGCCCATTCAGCTCCCCGGCGGAACGCAGAGACTCGATAATAATCTTAAAGGTCGTTTCTCGATAGATAAAAATTCCCACTACTGCGGAGTAGAAAATAGAGATTACCGCCGCCTCCGTCGGGGTGCACAGCCCGGAGTAGATGCTGCCCAGAATAATGACAGGAGAGAGGATGGCCCAAATACATTCCCGAAAGACCGGCCAGAATTTGGGGCGGTCCTTTTTGGTGTAGGAAGCCACATAGCCGTGCTTTTTGGATATAAAATAGCACACGGTCATCAGGGCCAGACCGATCAGAAGGCCGGGAATAATGCCGGCAATAAAGATGGTCCCCACAGACTGAGAGGCCACAATGCAGTACATCACAAAGGGGATGGACGGCGGGATAATCACACCGATGGTGCCTGCTGAGGCCACCAGCGCGGTGGAAAAATCTTTATCGTAGTTCTTTTCCTCCATCTGGGGCAGCAGCATGGAGCCAATGGAGGACACGGTGGCGGGGGCGGAGCCGGAAATGGCGGCAAAAATCATGGACGCCAGAACCACCACCATCCCCAGGCCGCCCGTGATCCAGCCCACCAGCGCATCGGCAAATTTGACAATCCGCTTGGAAATTCCTCCCAGTCCCATCAGGCTTCCGGCAATCATAAAGAAGGGAATCGCCAACAGGGAAAAGGAATTCAGGCCGCCGAAAATGTTCTGGATCACGATATAGGAGGGCGTAGTGCTGTAACAGAGGATGGCCAATACGGTGGCCGTGCCCAGAGAAATGCCGATCGGTACGCTGAACAGCAGGCCCGCAAACATGATTATAAATACAAAGGCAACGTTGCTCATACCGCATCCTCCCTCCCCAAGTGCCGGAGCTTTTCAATGAAAACCTCAAGCAGATGAATGTTCATCAGCGTACAGCCCACTGGAATTCCCGCGTAGACATAGGCCATGGGAATCCGCAAAGCGGTGGACCTCTGCCCCCGGGCAGCGGTCATCAGGGTAAATTCAAAGCCCTTGCAGACCAAAAACGCACCGAAAATAAACCACCAGACAATAACAAACAGCTCCCATACCTCCTTCACCCGGCCATGGGTCAGGTCCCGGAGGAAGGTAATGCGCAGATGATTCCACCGGCTGGTGGCGTAGGCAATGCCGATCCAGACCTGCCAGATGAACAGGAAGCGGGCCAGCTCCTCCGACCAGGCCAGGCCATGGTTGCAGGCTCGCATGATAATCTGGAGCATAATCAGGCAGGATGAAAACGCAAGGGTGAGAATGAGAAACCATTTCTCACACGCACCGAGATACTTTCTAGCCACGGATAGACCTCCTTTTCCGCTGTGATTTGACCGGCGGGAGGACGGCGGAAATGCTGCCGTCCTCCCGGGCGCAGTCATCAATAGGTATCGTTGATGGTTTTGGCCGCCTCAATAATCTCCGGGTCCACGTAGGCCTTCATAATATCGTAGACGGGAACGCAGGCCGTTTGGAATTCAGCCTTCTGCTCCGGGGTAAGCCGGATAATTTCCATGCCGTTTTCCTCCAGCAGACTGATATAGGCCTCCGTCTCCTCCCGAAGCGCCTTGCGCTCCGCGTCCTGGAAGAGAACCGCGGCCTCAGTCAGCACCTGCTGCACATCGGCGGGCAGACCGTCAAACCACTCCTTGGAGACCGCAAACATGGAGGCGGCGTAGCAGTATTCGGAAACGGTGTAGTAGTCCTGCACTTCAAAGAACTTTGAGGTATAGGTCAGCACCGGGCCGTTGTCCTGGCCGGCCACCGTGCCGTTTTGCAGGGCGGTGTAGAGCTCGGAAAAGGCCATGGGCGTGGGGCTGGCGCCCAGGCACTTCATGGTCTCCACATAGATGGTGGATTCCATCACCCGCATTTTCAAGCCGCTCATGTCCGCCACGCAGGTAATGGGCGTATTGGAGGAGAAATTGCGGAAGCCGTTCTCCTCCCAGCCCAGCCGCTTGATGCCCAGCGCCTCCATCTTATCGTCAAAAATTTTCCCCCACGCCCCGTCCAGGGCCGCGTAGGCGGTCTCCGCATCCTCATAGAGAAAGGGAAGGTCCAGGGCCATAAAGTCCGGGTCAAAGTTGCCCATGCAGGACATGGGGATCATGGCGGCTTCCAGTGTGCCGATCTGGATGGATTCGGCCAGCTGCTGGTCGGAGCCCAGCACGGAGTTGCCATAGCGCTCAATCACAATACGGCCCTGGCCGTGCTCCTCCACATAGGGGATGAACACGTCGTAAAACACGGTGGCATAGATGGAATCATCCTGGACGGTATCGCCCACACGGACCACGTAGACGGTGCCGTCTCCGGATGCCGCGCTTGTGTCCGGCTGGGAGGGGGTGCTGCCTGGAGGGGGTTGTGTGGATTGGCCGCCGCAGCCGGCCAGCAGGGATGCCGTCAGACATCCGGACAGAAACAGGGCCAGGTACTTTTTCATGTTCTTTTCCTCCTTAAATACGTCGTTTTCTGACTGTTTCCTTGCGGCCCCGGGCGGCCGGGACCGGAAGAAGAAACCACACCCCTAATATGGAGCAAATCCGATGCCGGTTTTTCCGCAGAGGGAATATATTCCAGCCCATACACAGTCCAATTTGCAAAAAAATACAATAATAAGCCAGCTTTCTCCCTGATTTCAAATGAATTTTCACTTGAAACTAAAAAAAATTTTCCTTCTCCGAAGAACACACTCCATGCAGCTGTTCAAAAAATCGACAAATATTTTGTTCAAAAAAACTACATGTTGATTTTTTCAACAGATTTTGCTATACTCGGGGAAATGAACCTGGGAGGTGCGGACAGGAATGGACCACGAAAAATTGATGCTCTACGCATTTAAGCGGTTTATGGAGGTTACGGACGATCAGTTTTTGCTGCTGGACAAGGACGGACGGGTGGCTGCCATCAACGAAAACTATTACCGTTCTCTGCTTCTGTCCTCCGTGCTGCCCCATGACAAAATAATCGGGCGGCCTATTGAAGAAATTTTTATCACCTCCGTTCTGCCGGAGCTCATGCGGCGGGGCGAGCCCGCCCAGCTGAACCGGGATATGTTCATCACCGGGCCGGAATACTCCCTGGACTGCGGCCGCAAGGAAATCGCCGTGCGCACCTGTGCTAACGTGCTGGACGACGAGGGCAATATGCTGGGGGCCTTTGCCATTGTCACGGCCCACCCGGAGCTGCTGCGGCTGTGCGAGTCGGTCTTTGACACCAGACAGAAATATCAGCTGGACAAGGAAACTGCCGGCTCCCATGCGGTGGATCTGGACGGACAGGACAATATTATCGGCAGCAGCCAGGAAATTTTGCAGGCCAAAGACAAGATGCTGCGGGCGGCGCAGACCAGCTCCAACGTAATGATTACCGGCGAGTCCGGAACTGGGAAGGAGCTGTTCGCCCGGGCCATTCACCACTACAGCGCCCGCAGCGACGGCCCCTTCGTGGCCCTGAACTGCTCTGCCATCCCCTCCGAACTGTTTGAATCCGAGCTGTTCGGCTATGAGGAGGGGGCCTTCACCGGGGCCCGCAAGGGGGGCAAAATGGGCGAATTCGAGCGGGCCGACGGCGGCACCCTGTTCCTGGATGAAATTGCGGATATGCCCTTTTTCATGCAGGCCAAGCTGCTGCGGGTTTTGCAGGAGGGAGAAATCAAGCGCCTGGGCGGAGGAGCGGTAAAAAAATTAAATGTGCGCATTATTGCCGCCACAAACAAGGACCTTTATAAATGTGTGCGCAAGCAGACCTTCCGCTCAGACCTGTACTACCGCCTGAACGTGCTGACCATCAGCGTTCCGCCCCTGCGCAGCCGGCAGGAGGACATCATTACGATTGCCACCCACTTTTTGCAGGATTTGAACGAAAAATATGGGACGCGGGTCTTTTTCTCCTCCAGCGCCATGAACGAAATGGAGGTTTACGACTGGCCCGGAAACGTGCGGGAGCTGAAAAATATGGTGGAGCGGATGTATGTGTTTCACCAGGATTCCATGATCCGGGCGATGGTGTTCGATGAACCGGACTCCCCGCCGCCGGAGCCGGTCGAGTCCGGCAGTCCCAAAATCAGCCTTCAGGACCAGATGGACAGCTTTGAACGCTCCATTCTGACCGACCGCCTGCGGGCCTGCCAGTATAATATTCGCAAAACCGCCGAATCCCTGGATCTGAACCGCACCACCCTCTACCACAAGATCAAAAAACACGGAATATTTATTCCAACCGCCAAGAGCGGCTCAGACCCAGCGCCATAAGACAGCCGGATACTTTCGATTGAAAAGGATGATACAACCAATGCTGAATCAGGAACAAGAACTGCGTTTCTGCGCCGCCCGCCGCCGGGCCATCGCCCGGGAATTCTCCCACCTGAACCCCGAGCAGCAGAAGGCCGTGCTGGCCACAGAGGGCCCCCTGCTGCTGCTGGCCGGAGCGGGCAGCGGCAAAACCACCGTACTCATTCACCGGATTGCAAATCTGATCCAATACGGCCGGGGCTCCGACAGCCCGGAGGTCCCCGAGTGGGTGACGCCGGAGGATCTGGCCGCCCTGGAGGACTACGCCGCCAACGGGGGGGATGTGCAGCCCATCCAGCACCTGTGCCGTCTGGAGCCCGCCGCCCCCTGGACCATTCTGGCCATCACCTTCACCAACAAGGCCGCCGGAGAGCTGAAGGAGCGGTTGGCGCAGCGGCTGGGGCCCATGGCCAACAACGTGTGGGCCTCCACCTTCCACTCCGCCTGCGTGCGCATTCTGCGCCGGGACATCGGCAAGCTGGGCTTCTCCTCCTCCTTCACCATCTACGACACCGACGACTCCCTGCGG
>CAJUPG010000033.1 GCA_910588455.1 uncultured Oscillospiraceae bacterium | reverse complement strand
GCAGCTGATTTGTAATCAGCAGGTCGGGGGTTCGAATCCGTCCACCAGCTCCACAATTTCATCTGGAGGAGTTCCCGAGTGGCCAAAGGGGGCAGACTGTAAATCTGTTGCGTTAGCTTCGGTGGTTCGAATCCACCCTCCTCCACCAAATGTCCGAGAAGTTCCATTCCCGGACATTTTCTTTCACCGGATATCACCAAAAACAATATGATAGCGTGAAAATAAGAACGTAAGTTCTATCTTCTTCCCTAGAATACTCCAAAACGCAAAAAAAGTCAAGCCCCCTTTTGTTATTTTTGGTGATGCACTTGAAATGAGGTAGTTTGTATGGAACAGGTCTCCACCTTCGGCGCCCGTCTGCGGGCCCTGATGACGGAACAGGGGGAAACCTATCTCTCCCTGGCCCAGCGTCTGCACATGAACCCCCAGACCCTGAACCGTTATGTTCTGGAACAGCGCAGCCCCAAGGTCACCTCCGCCGCCGCCATCGCCGGGGCGCTGGGGGTAAACCCCCTGTGGCTCCAGGGCTACGACGTACCCAGGCAGGCCGGCCTTCCCCCGGAGGTCCCGGCCATCCCGCCCCGGCCGGAGCATCTGGTCCCCATCCTGGGCACCATCCGGGCGGGGATCCCCGCCCTGGCCCAGCAGGATATTCAGGGCTACGCCCCGGCGGACGTGCCCGACCCGGAGGAATATTTTTACCTCCGGGTGGACGGGGACAGCATGATCGGTGCGGGCATCCGCCCGGGGGATTTGGTGCTGATGCGCCGGCAGGAGGCCGCTGAAAACGGCCAGATTGTGGCCTGCGTGGTAGACGGGGAGGCATCTACCCTGAAGCGCTTCCGGCGGCAGGGGGAGATTGTTATGCTTCAGCCGGAGAATCCGGACTACGAGCCCCGTTTTTTGTCCGCCCAGGATTTTGAGCTGGGCAATGCCTGCATTGTGGGTGTGGCCGTGCGGCTGGTGAGGGATTTGTAATCATGGCAGCAAGCACCCCCCGACGCGTTTCTGCGTCAGGGGGTGCTTGTTTTGCTGCTATTTCGTCCGCAGCATCCGGCTGGCGTTCAGAATCGCCAGCACAGACACGCCTACGTCGGCGAACACCGCCGCCCACATATTGGCCCGACCCATGGCCGACAGGACCAGCACCAGGACTTTTACGCCGATTGCAAAGACGATATTCTGCTTCACAATGGCCAGGGTTTTTTTGGCGATGCGCACCGCCACCGGCAGCTTGGACAGATCATCGTCCATCAGCACAAGATCCGCCGCCTCAATGGCCGCGTCGGAGCCCAGAGCCCCCATGGCCACGCCCACGTCCGCCCGGGAGAGCACCGGGGCGTCGTTGATGCCGTCCCCCACAAAAATCAGCTGTTCCCCGGGCTGCTTGGCCTCCAGCAGCTCCTCCACCCGCTGGACCTTATCCGCCGGCAGAAGCTGGGCGTGGAACTGGTCCAGCCCCAGGGCCTGGGCCACGTGCTGGGCCGCGCCCTGGCTGTCGCCGGTGAGCATCACGGTCTGGCGCACCCCGCAGGCCTTCAGCTCCCGCAGGGCCTGGGCGGAATTTGGCTTGGGCTGGTCGGCAATGACCAGATAGCCCCGATATTCCCCCTCCACCGCCACATAGACGGTTGTTCCGGCCTGCTCCTGGACGGCGGGTATGGCAATTTCCTCCCGCTCCAGCAGCTTCCGGTTGCCTGCCAGCACCGTCCTGCCGTCTACCACGGCCCGGACGCCGTGCCCGGCGATTTCATCCACGTCCCGGACCCGCTCGGGAGCGGGCTGGCCGCCCCATGCGGTCAGGATGGAGCGGGAAATGGGGTGGGTGCTGAACTGCTCTGCCAGGGCGGCCTGCTCCAGCACGTCCCCTTCGGTTTTTACCACAGCGAATTTTCCTTCGGTGAGGGTGCCGGTTTTGTCAAAAACCACGATCCCCGCCCGGGCCAGGGCCTCCAGATAGTTGCTCCCCTTGACCAGAATCCCCTGCTTGGACGCGCCGCCGATGCCCCCGAAAAAGCTCAGGGGGATGGAGATAACCAGGGCGCAGGGACAGGACACTACAAGAAAATTCAAAGCTCTCGGCACCCACACGCCCCACTGTCCGCCTGTGAGCAGCGAGGGGAGAACGGCCAGAGCCAGGGCGGCAAAGACCACGATAGGCGTGTAATACCGGGCGAATTTGGTAATAAAATGCTCCGCCTGGGCTTTTTTCTCACTGGAATTTTCCACCAAATCCAGAATTCGGGCCACGGTGGACTCTCCGAAGGGTTTTGCGGCCTGCACATGGAGCAGCCCCGACAGGTTCACGCACCCGGAGATTACCGTATCCCCCGGAGCCACGTCCCGGGGCAGAGATTCCCCGGTGAGGGCGGCGGTGTCCAGGGCGGAGGCCCCTTCGGTTACCACCCCGTCCAGAGGCACCCGCTCCCCGGCCTTAATTACAATGATGTCGCCGACCGAGATTTCTTCCGGGTCCACCTGGACCAGCTGCCCGTCCCGCTCTATGTTGGCGTAGTCGGGGCGTATGTCCATCAGATCGGCGATGGACTGGCGGCTCCGGCTGACCGCCACGCTCTGGAACAGTTCGCCTACCTGATAGAACAGCAGAACGGCCACTCCCTCCGGATACTCCCCGCAGCCGAAGGCCCCCAGGGTGGCCACCGCCATCAGGAAGTTCTCGTCGAACACCTGACCGTTGAGGATATTCCGGACGGCTTTCCAGAGAACGTCCCAGCCCACGATGGCGTAGGGAATCAAAAAGACCGGCAGGCGCAGCAGGCCCTCCAGGGGCAGCAGTACGGCAATCAAAAACAAGACAAAGCTGACAAGGATGCGGTAGAGCATCTTTTTTTGCTTTTTGGTCATAAACTGACCCTCCTCCCGTTATTTCAGGACGATTTCGCAGTCCGGCTCCACCTTGCGGCAGACCTTCACCACTTCCTGCATGATCGCGTCAAATCGGGCGTCGTCCCCCTCCACAGTCATTTTCTGGCTCATGAAGCTGACGGTGGCACTGGTCACACCGTCGATGTTCCGGATGGCGTTTTCCATTTTGGCGGCGCAGTTGGCGCAGTCCAGGTCGATCAGCTTGTAGGTCTTTTTCATAAAAATGCTCCTCTCAAATTTTAAAGTTGAATTTTAAAGCGGCTTGGACAATACCCCGTATCCCACCGGGATATGTCCGGGAAGGACCAAAAATTCGGTGAGGGTCCCTTCAAACCCCTCTAAAAAGCTCCGGTAGCTCTCTGCGGTGAAATTTCTTCGGGCGCGAAAGCCCAGCAGATCATAGAGCTTCAGGGCGGTGCGCAGACCACTCGCGTCCCCCAGCAGGAAGGTGGGCAGAAGCACCTGACCGCCGGGACGGGTCACCCGTAACAGCTCCCGCACCGCACGGTCCGGTTCCGGCAGCAGATGCAGTATGTTACCCGCCGCCGTCAGGTCAAATGCGTTGTCCGGCTCCAGCAGAGCGGTCAGATCACGCACTTCAAACCGGAGATTGGACAGGCCGCGTGCGTTCGCTTTCTTCTGCGCCTGCCGTAGCATGGATTTAGAGAGGTCGGTACACAGCACCTGCCGGGCGCTGGGGGCCATCGCCAGGGACAGGGAGCCGGTTCCAGCCGCGCAGTCCAGCGCGTAAACCCCTTGGGGCGTGCGGCAGGCGGTTTGGCAGATCATTTCCGTCACAGCGGTCCGGTTGAGCCATTCGGCGGCGTCGTAGGCAATAGCGATGCGGTCCCAGAAGCTCATACGTCACTCCTCCAGATGCTCCATCCCCTGGCTGAGAATGCGCACCACATGGTCGTCGGCCAGGGAGTAGAATACGGTTTTGCCCTCCCGGCGGAATTTGACCAGCTTGCTGGATTTCAGCAGCCGGAGCTGGTGGGACACGGCGCTCTGGGTCAGCCCCAGCACGTCGGCCAGGTCGCACACGCACAGCTCCGACTCGTAGAGGGCATACAGCAGCTTGATCCGGGTGCTGTCCCCGAAGATTTTGAACAGCTCCGCCAAATCGTAGAGCACCTCGTCCTGGGGCAGCAGGTTTTTCACCTTTTCAATGCGGTTGGGGTGGATTTGCTTCTCCTGGCAGCAGTCCAAGCGTTCCATAGCCGCCTCCTTTCTCTATAACATATGAGCAGTTGTTCATCTGTTATGATTGAATTATACAAAAAACACACCTCCCTGTCAAGAAAAATTTTTGTTTTTCTTGACTTTTTTTGTGTTCTACACTATTACATTTTTACTGCTGATTTTTTATAATAATTTTGGAGGTGCATTTGCTGTGAAACGGACCCTAATTGAGGGAGTGAATAGATTTTTCTTGACCCGCCTATTAAAAATGGTATAATAATTATTATTTGACTTCTGCAATAGGAGACAGGAGCGTAATGGGAAGGGAGCGGAACCGGCTGTGCGATACCAAAACTGGGAACTGAGCCCCTCCAGCCAAAAGGCCCGCGCCCGGCTGGAGGAGGGCGGCCTGTCCCCTCTGCTGTCCGCCGTGCTGGCGGCCCGGGGGGCCAGGACACCCCAGCAGGCCCAGGCGATGCTCTCCCCCAAAAACGAGCCCCTTCACCCCCCGGAGCTGCTGCGGGACATGGACAAGGCCGTGGCGCGCATCGCGCTGGCCCGGCGGAGGGGGGAGCGGGCAGCGGTGTACGGCGACTACGATGTGGACGGGATCACCTCCACCTGCCTGCTGACGGATTTCCTGGGCCGGTGGGGGCTGGATGTGGTCCCCTATATCCCCGACCGGCTGGAGGAGGGCTACGGCCTGAACCGGGAGGCCGCCCTGCATCTGGCCCGGGAAGGGGTCTCCCTGGTGATTACCGTGGACTGCGGCATTACCGCCGTGGAGGAGGTGGCCTTCGCCGGAGAGCTGGGGATGGACGTGGTGGTCACCGACCACCATGAGTGCAAACAGCGCATCCCCCAGGCGGCGGCGGTGGTGGACCCCTGCCGGGCCGACTGCCCCTATCCCTTCTCCGGACTGGCCGGGGTGGGGGTGGCTCTGAAACTGGCCCTGGCCCTGACCCCCCCGGAGGAGCGGGAGGCGGTTTTAGAGAGCTGTCTGGACCTGGCCGCGGTGGGAACCGTGGCGGATGTGATGCCCATGGAGGGGGAAAACCGGGCCATTGTAGCCCGGGGCCTGGAGATTCTGGAGCGCACTCCCCGGGTGGGCCTGCGGCTGCTGCTGCGGGAGGTGGGCCTGGAGGGCCGCCCCCTGACCACCTCCCTGGTGGGATACACCCTGGCACCCCGGATCAATGCCGCCGGCCGGATGGGCCGGGCCGCCCTGGCGCTGGAGCTGCTGCTCACCCGGGACCCGGTCCGGGGGGAAGTCCTGGCGGCGGAGCTGTGCGGCCTGAACCGGGAGCGGCAGGCCATTGAGGGGGATATTTTCCAGCAGTGTGTCCAGCAGCTGGACCGGGCTCCCCAGCAGGAGGCGGTGCTTCTGGCCGGAGACGCCTGGCACCAGGGGGTGGTGGGCATTGTGGCCTCCCGCCTGTCCGAGCGGTACAGCTGTCCCGCCTTTATGATCTGCCTCCACGAGGGCCTGGGAAAGGGCTCCTGCCGGTCCTGGGGCGGGGTCAACCTGTTCCGGCTGCTGGAGAGCTGCGGGGATCTGCTGGAGGGCTTCGGCGGCCACGCCCTGGCGGCCGGCTTCACCGTCCAGGAGGAGAAAATTCCCGCCCTGGCCCAGCGGCTGCGGCAGGCCATCTCCCGGGAGCGCCGGATGGAGCAGGCGGCTGCCCCGCCCCTGGTGATTGACGCGGCGGTGAGGCCGGAAGAGCTTACTGTGGACAATGTGGAGGCGCTGGACCGGCTGGAGCCCTGCGGACAGGGCTGTCCCCGGCCGGTGCTGGCGCTGCTGGGAGCCCAGGTGACGGGCTTGAGCCAGGTGGGCAGGGGCCGCCACCTGAAGCTGCGGCTGGAGGCCCGGGGGAGCACCCTGGAGGCCATCTTCTTCTCCGCCGACGCCCAGGAGCTGGGCGTATCCCTGGGCAGCCGGGTGGACGCGGCCTTCTCCCCCCAGATCAACGAATTTCGCGGGATCCGGACCGTTCAGCTCCAGCTCATTGACCTGCGCCCCGCCCTCACCCGGGCCCAGTGGGAGCGGGCCGCCTTTGAAAAATACCGCCAGGGGGGCAATCTCTCCCCGGCGGAGGCCCGGATACTGCTGCCCACCCGGACGGAATTTGCCGATTTATGGCGGTATCTGGAGCGCCAGTGCCTCCAGGCCCCGGTGCTGGAGGACTCCGCCCCCCGGATTGCCAGGGGCGTGGCCCGCCGCTCCGGCCGGCGGGAGGGCCAGATTCACGTGCAGCTTTGTCTGGAGGTCTTTCAGGAGCGGGGGCTTATCTCCCTGAAAAGCCGGGCGGATCAGCTCCAGATTCAGCTCCACCGGCCAGAGCACAAGATCGACCTGGAGGCCAGCGAGATTTTGCGCCGCCTGCGCCGGTGGGCGGAGGGATAATATACAGAAGCGAGGTGTCACTATGGACCCTATTTTAGCCCGCTACCAGGCGCTGGAGGATAAAATTTTAGCCTATGCCCCGGATTTGGATACACAGCGGCTGTTTTCCGCGTTCACCTACGCAGATTCCGCCCACAACGGACAGCTGCGTAAGGATGGGTCCCCCTATATTACCCATCCCCTGGCAGTGGCGGAAATTGTGGCCGACCTGGACCTGGACCCGGATTCGGTGATCTCCGCCCTGCTCCACGACTGCATTGAGGACACCAAGGCCACCCACGAGGACATTGCCAAGCGCTTCGGCGAGCCGGTGGCCGCCTTGGTGGAGGGCGTGACCAAGCTCTCCCGGGTCCACTACACCAGCAAGGAAGAGCAGCAGATGGAGAATCTGCGCAAAATGTTCATGGCGATGGCCCAGGATATCCGGGTGATTTTAATCAAAATCTGCGACCGGCTGCACAATATGCGCACCATGGAGTATCAGTCCCCCAGCAAGCAGAGGGAAAAAAGCCTGGAGACCATGGAGATCTACGCCCCCATCGCCCACCGCCTGGGAATGCAGAAGCTGAAGTGGGAGTTGGAGGATCTGTCCCTGCGCTACCTGGACCCGATTGGCTATAAGGAGATTGAGATGGAGCTGGCCGCCCGCTCCGCCGCTCATGAGGACTTTCTGGCGGGGATTCAGCAGCGCATCGCCCGGCGGCTCAGCGACGAGAAAATTTCCGGCAGGGTCTATGGCCGGGTGAAGCACACCTACTCCATCTACCGCAAAATGTTCGCCCAGAACAAGACCCTGGACGAGATTTTCGACCTGTACGCCTTCCGGGTGATTGTGGACGACATCCCCGAGTGCTACAACGTGCTGGGCTGCATCCACGATATGTTCAACCCGGTGCTGGGCCGGTTCAAGGACTATATCGGCACCCCAAAGCCCAATCTGTACCAGTCGCTTCACACCACGGTCATTGGCCGGGAGGGCATCCCCTTCGAGGTGCAGATCCGGACGTGGGAGATGCACCAGACGGCGGAATACGGCATCGCCGCCCACTGGAAATACAAGCAGGGGATGGCCAACAAAAACCTGGGGACGGAGCACGACTTTGAGTGGGTGCGCAAGCTGCTGGAGAGCCAGCAGGACACCGACGCGGAGGAGTTTGTCCGGACCCTGAAGGTGGATATGTTCGCCGACGAGGTGTTCGTGTTCACCCCCAACGGGGATGTGAAAAGCCTGCCTGCCGGGGCCACCCCCATCGACTTCGCCTACTCCATCCACTCCGCCGTGGGCAACCGGATGGTGGGGGCCAAGGTCAACGGCCGGATGGTCCCCTATGACCATGCCCTGTCCAACGGCGACATTGTAGAGGTGCTCACCGCCAAAAACGCCAAGGGGCCCAGCCGGGACTGGCTGAAGGTGGCCAAGAGCAACGAGGCCCGGAACAAGATCCGCCAGTGGTTCAAGCGGGAGAAGCGGGAGGAAAACATTGCCACCGGCCGGAGTATGTTCGAGACGGAGCTGCGCCGGGCGGGGCTGAAACTGGACGCGGTGACCAACGAGGCCGTGCTCCCCCATATTCTGCACAAGGTCCGTCAGGGCACCCTGGACGAGCTGTACGCCGCCATCGGCTACGGCGGGACCACCGCCTCCAAGACCGTGGCCCAGGTCCAGGACGAATTGCAGCGGCTGGGCCGGCTCCAGGCCGAGCGCATCGCCTCCGCCGCCAAGACCACCGCCGAAAGCATGGTGATCCCCGGCTTTACCGGCGGGGGCGGCAAGACCCCCAAGCACTCGGACTCCGGCATTATTGTGGAGGGCCTGGGCAACTGCCTGGTAAAATTCTCCAAATGCTGTTCCCCCGTGCCCGGGGACCCGGTGGTGGGCTTCATCACCCGGGGCTACGGAGTGTCCGTCCACCGGCAGGACTGCCCCAACGCGGACCCCGACCGGCGCAAGCCCGGGGAGGAGGACCGCTGGGTGCGGGTGTCCTGGGTGGAGGGCGGCCTGCCCAACTACAAGACCAATCTGGAGCTGTCTGCCAAGGACCGGGACGGCATCGCCCTGGACGTGGCCATGGTGCTGTCCGCCGCCAAGGTGAAGGTGACGGCTCTGTATGCCCGCTCCATGTCCGACGGGTATGCCATCGTCCACATCGAGCTGGAGGTCCGGGACAAGGAGGAGCTGTCCTCCATCATCAATAAGCTGAACAACATTCAGGGCGTGTACCAGGTGGTGCGGGCCACGGGGAAATAATCAAATCATAAGGAGCGATTTTATGCGCGCAGTGGTAACCCGCGTTTCTTCCGCCTCCGTGACCATTGAGGGACACATAAACGGCGAGATTGGAAAGGGCTTTCTGGTCCTGCTGGGGGTGGGCCCCAACGACACCCCGGAGATTTGCAGCAAGCTGGCGGAAAAAATCTGCAACCTGCGGGTTTTTGAGGATGAAGCCGGCAAAATGAATCTGAATCTGGAGCAGGTGGGGGGCGCGATCCTGGCGGTGTCCCAGTTTACCCTGTACGCCGACACCAAAAGCCGCCGCCCCGGTTTCACCGGGGCCGCCAAGCCGGATGTGGC
This sequence comes from uncultured Oscillospiraceae bacterium, assembly GCA_910588455.1. Classification (GTDB taxonomy): domain Bacteria; phylum Bacillota; class Clostridia; order Oscillospirales; family Oscillospiraceae; genus Lawsonibacter. The sequence goes on along the minus strand of CAJUPG010000033.1, from coordinate 11,207 downwards.
CATCCCTCTGTACGAGCAATTTATAGACCAGTGCCGGAGCCGGGGCTTCCGGGTGGAGCACGGGGAGTTCGGCGCGGATATGCAGGTGGCCTCCGTCAACGACGGGCCGGTGACCATTTTATTTGAGCTGGAAGCTTAATCACGATGCAGGAGGGAGATACAATGGTCGTACAGCCCAACCCGGACTGGCCCTGGAGCTGTCCGGCTATGAGAACTTTATTTGATTGAGTATGATATTATGGAGGGACAACATGAAGATCAAATCCATGCAGGTGGGCGAGCTGGCCACAAACTGCTATTTTCTCATTGACGAAACTACCAATACTGCCGCGATTATCGACCCAGGCGACCAGGCCCAGGATATTCTGGAGGCCATCCAGGCCGAAGGGGCGCGGGTGGAGTATATCCTGCTGACCCACGGCCACTACGACCACATCGGCGGCGTGGCCCGGCTGCACCAGACCCTGCCGGAGAGCAAGGTGTATCTCCACAAGGCCGACTCCAGGGGCACCGGGTTTCACGTGGTCCCCCTGGCGGACCAGGTCGCCGATTTGAATTATTACAATGACGGGGATCAGCTGGCTCTGGGCGGTTTGACCATCCATGTGATTCACACCCCCGGCCATACCCCCGGCGGGGTGACTCTGAAGGTGGAGGACGTGCTCTTCACCGGGGATACCCTCTTCGCCGGGTCCATGGGCCGGTCCGACTTCCCCGGGGGAAACACCCAGCAGCTGTTTGATTCCCTGAAAAAGCTGGCTTTGCTGGAGGGGGACTACCAGGTGCTGCCCGGCCATGACCGGACCACCACCCTGGGCCGGGAGCGGGTGAGCAACGTCTTTGTACTGGAAGCGCTGAAATAATCCATGAAGCTCTACTTCCGGGATGAGCGCCTCCGGGCGCATAAATACGCGGCGGAGCAGATGATGCTCACCCTCTTCCCCGGCCAGAAGCCGGAATATCCGGAGGAGCCGGCCCTTCCGGGGGAAGCCTGCGCCCTATTTGGCATTGCGGAGGGCCATGTCTCCGCCCAGGTGACCTGGGAGGGCCGGGAGGCGGCGGGATGCAGCCCCCTCTCCGGCTCCGGGTATCGGGAGCTGGCCGGAGCGCTGAAGCTGGCCTTCTACCAGGCGGGCAGTGCGCTGCTGGACCATGCGCTCCCCTGGGGAGCCCTGACCGGGGTGCGGCCGGTGAAGCTGCCCACCCGGGATCTGCGGGAGGGGCTGTCTCCGGCCCAGGCCCAGGCCCGGCTGGAGGAGCGCTACCACGTCACCCCCCTCCGGGCCCGGCTGGCGGCGGACTGCGCCCAGGCCAGCCGGACGGCGGAGCTGTCTCTGGAGCGGGACCAGATTTCCCTGTATGTGGGTATCCCCTTCTGCCCCACCCGCTGCGCCTACTGCTCCTTTGTGAGCGCGGACGTGGGCAGAACCCTGAAGCTGGTGGAGCCCTATCTGGAGCTGCTGCTGGAGGAAATTGACGCGGCGGCGGAGGCCCTGGACCGGGCCGGACTGCGGGTGCGCTCCTTCTACATGGGGGGCGGCACCCCCACCACCCTGAGCGCCGCCCAGCTGGACCGCCTGCTGGCCGCCTGCCGGGAGAGGCTCCCTCTGGCGGACTGTACGGAATACACAGTGGAGGCCGGCCGGCCGGACACCATCACCCGGGAGAAGCTGGAGGTTCTCAAGGCCCGGGGCGTGGGCCGCATCTCCATCAACCCCCAGACCCTGCAGGACCCGGTGCTGGCCGCCATCGGGCGCAGGCACTGTGCCCAGGACATTCTGGATGCCTGGGCCCTGGCCCGGGAAACCGGGTTCGGCTGCGTCAATATGGATCTGATCGCCGGCCTGCCCCGGGACAATTTTGCGGGCTTTCGGGACTCTCTGGAGCGAATCCTGGAGCTGGGGCCGGAAAATATCACGGTACACACCCTGGCCCTGAAAAAGGGCTCCGCCCTGATGGAGCGGGGCGGAGAACTGCCCGGCGGAGCGGAGACCGCCCGGATGCTGGATTTCTCCATCCAGGCCCTGGGGGACGCCGGATACCGGCCCTACTACTTATACCGGCAGAAATATATGTCCGGCGCGCTGGAAAATGTGGGATGGAGCAGGCCGGGACAGGAGAGTCTTTATAATATCGTTATGATGGAGGAGCTGCAAAGCGTCCTCTCTCTGGGGGCGGGGGGCGTGAGCAAGCTCATCAGCCCGGACGGACAGCGGATTGTCCGCTTGGCCAACCCCAAGTATCCCCAGGACTATTTGGCCTCAAAGGAGAAGATTTTGGGGCAGAAAACAGAGATTACAGCTTTTTTCGGGAGGAATGACAGTTGAACCACCCAGAGGCCCACGCAGTTTACAATCCCCGGGACCCCCGGTACAAAACCCCCTACGGCGCGGTCCCATCCGGTACGCGGGTCCGGTTTACTCTGCGTCCCCAGCGGGCGGAGGGCTTCTCCGGCGGCGTGCTTCTGGCCCGGTTCGAGGGCCGGGAGGACCAGGTGGTCCGGATTCCCTTGGTCTGGAGCGGCTTGGAGGGCAGCCAGGATCTCTATCAGGCGGAGCTGGGCGTGGGGGACTACGTGGGCCTGATTTTCTATACCTTCCGGCTGCAGGGATTCTGGGGCCGGAAGCATTCCCTGGGTACCTATCAGCTCACCGTGTACGACGGGTCGGAGCAGGTGCCCGACTGGTTCGGCCAGGGTATGAGCTATCAGATTTTCCCCGACCGGTTCTGCCGCACCCAAATCCCCGACCCGGAGGGGATGGTGGGGGGACGGTGGGTCCACCAGTGCTGGGAGGAGGAGCCGGAGTACCGCCCCGACGAGCGGGGGGAGGTGCGCAACCGGGACTTTTTCGGCGGGGATTTGCGGGGGATTCTCTGGAAGCTGCCCTATCTGGAGCGGCTGGGGGTGGAGACGCTGTATTTCTGCCCCATCTTTGAGGCGGCGGAGAACCACCGCTACGGCACCGCGGACTACGACAAGATCGACCCCATGCTGGGCACCGAGGAGGACTTCCGCCAGCTGTGCCGGGAGGCCCACCGCCGGGGGATGCGGGTGATTCTGGACGGGGTGTTCAATCACACGGGCTTCGTCAGCCGGTACTTCAACGGCGACGGCTTCTACCCGGAGCCGGGCGCCCATCAGAGCTGGGACAGCCCCTACCGCTCCTGGTTCCAGTTCATCCAGTGGCCCGACCAGTATGAGAGCTGGTGGGGGATCTACAGCCTGCCCGCCGTCAACGAGGGAGACCCGGCCTACCGGGAGTTCATCTTCGGCGGGGAGGACTCGGTGGTCCGGCGGTGGCTGCGGGCGGGGGCGGACGGCTGGCGGCTGGACGTGGCCGACGAGCTGCCCGACGATTTTATTGCCGGCATCCACCAGGCGGTCCGGGCGGAAAAGCCGGAGGGGATCGTCATTGGCGAGGTGTGGGAGGACGGCTCCAACAAAATTGCCTACGACGTGCGCCGCAAGCACATTCTCGGGGGACACTGCGACGGGCTGATGAACTACCCCCTGCGCAACGCCATTCTGGACTACGTGTGCGCCCGCCAGGGGGACCGCTTTGTGGAGGAGATGGAGACCATCCGGGAGAACTACCCGCCCTTTGCCTTCCAAAACGCCATGAATGCCCTGGGCACCCACGATACCGCCCGGATTCTTACCGTACTGGGGGCTCAGGAGGCCGGCGTAGGCCAGGACCGGGAGTGGCGGGCCCGCTACCGGCTTACCCCGGAGCAGATGGAGCGGGGCAAGGCCCTGCTGAAAATCGCCTCCGCGCTGCTGTTTGCCTTCCCCGGCTCCCCCACGGTGTACTACGGGGACGAGGTGGGTATGGAGGGGTTTGAGGACCCCTTCAACCGCCGGACCTTCCCCTGGGGACATGAGGACCGGGAGCTGCTGGAGTGGTTTACCGCTCTGGGAACCCTGCGCAGGCAGACAAACCCGCTGCGCCGGGGGGACATCCGCTACCTGGCCGGGAAGGGCGGTCTGCTGGCCTTTACCCGGACCCTGGACCGGGAGCGGGTGCTGTGCGTGTTTAACTCCGGCCAGGAGGAGGCCAAGCTCCGTCTGGATCTGGAGGACCTGCCCCGGCCCCTGCTGGCGACCCACCCGGAGGGCGTGCGCCTCCCCTGCTCCCGGAGGCGGGCGGGAACCGTCCTCTTCGTGCCCGGGTACAGCGCCTATATCTGGGATATTTCCGACTGCTCTGGAGGGGAGGAATTTTTATGAGCCAGCGCCCGCCTGTCCGCCGCTCCGCACCCATAGAACAGGAGAACGACGGAATCATTGAAGGCCGCAACGCGGTCACCGAGGCCATCCGGGCCGGGGTGTCCATTGACAAGATTTATCTGCTCAAGGGGGAGGGAGACTCCGCCCTGGGGCACATCGCCAGCGCCGCCCGGGAACAGGGGGTGGTGGTGGTGAACACCGACCGGCGGAAACTGGACGCCATGAGCCGCACCCACGCCCACCAGGGGGTTATTGCCCTGGCGGCCGTCCGGGCGTACGCCAGCGTGGACGATATTCTGGCCGCGGCGGCGGCCAAAAACGAGCCCCCCTTGATCGTGGTGTGCGACGAGCTCAGCGACCCCCACAACCTGGGGGCGGTGATCCGCACGGCGGACGCCGCCGGGGCCCACGGGGTCATTATTCCAAAACGCCGCTCGGCGGGGCTCACCGCGGTGGTGGGCAAGACCTCCGCCGGGGCGGTGGCCCACGTGCCGGTGGCCCGGGTGCCCAACCTGCCCGCCCTGCTCCGGGAGCTGAAGGAGGCCGGGGTCTGGGTGTTCGGGGCGGCAGCGGAGGGGACGGCCTCCCTCTACCATGCGGATCTGAAGGGCCCCGCCGCCATCGTTATTGGAAGCGAGGGGGACGGCATGGGCCGTCTGGTCCGGGAAAACTGCGACTTTATTGTCTCCATCCCCATGCGGGGGAAAATCAATTCGCTCAACGCCTCTGCGGCGGCAGCGGTGCTGTTGTATGAGGCCGTTAGACAGAGAACAGGCGGATGATAGGATTATGTCCAGATACAGAGGGGGCGGAAGGCTTCCCTTTCTGCCCATCGTCGCGGCGGGAGCGGCCCTGACCATCGGCCTGCTGGTCCTGCTGCTGCCCCGGGAGGAGGAGCGGCTACCCAACCGGGAGCCGGACCTCTCCGTCCTTGCGCCGGCGGCCTCCTCCGGCCCGGACGCATCCCAGCCGGAGCGGGTTCCCCCGCCCGAACAACAGCCTCCCCAGGTCCGGGGCATCTATGTGTCCGGCCCCATGGCGGGGAGCAACCATATGGAAGATTTAATTGCGCTGGTGGAGGGGACGGAGCTCAACACCATGGTCATTGACGTAAAAAATGACGAAGGCCGGTTGAGCTTTATCCCGGAGGGAGGGCTGGCGGCCCAGCTGGAGGCGGGAACCCGGTATGTGGAGGACCTGCCCGGTCTGGTGGCCTCCCTGAAGGAAAAAAATATCTACACCATCGCCCGGATTGTGGCCTTTAAAGATCCGGTGCTGGCCCAGGCACGGCCGGATTTGGTTCTGTGCAAGGGCGACGGCACCCCTGTGAGCGAGGGGGGCGGCCTTGCCTGGGTGGACCCGGCCTCCCGGGAGGTGTGGGACTATCTGCTGGAAATCGCCCAGGACGCCGCCCGGGCGGGCTTTGATGAGGTCCAGCTTGACTACGTGCGCTACCCTGCCGTGCCGGGACTTCCGGAGGAGGACCGGCAGGGGTATATCACCGGCTTTTTGGAGTATATCCGGGAGGGGCTGCACCAGAAGGATGTCTGGCTGTCGGCGGACGTGTTTGGAACGGTGATTGACAGCGCTTTGGACGCCCGGCAGATCGGCCAGAGCTACCCGGCTATGGCCCAGGCGGCGGATTTCATCTGCCCGATGATCTACCCCTCCCACTACGCGGCGGGGGCCTACGGGCTGGACGTGCCCGATCAGGCCCCCTACGAAACCGTCCGGGCCGCCCTGGACCGTTCCCGGAAAGCCCTGGATGGACTGGAGGAGCCGGCTGGCGTCCGGGCCTGGCTCCAGGGCTTTACCGCCACCTGGGTCCGGGGGCACATCCCGTACGGCGGGGAGGAGCTGCGGGCCCAGATTCAGGCGGTTTACGACGCGGGGTATACAGACTGGATTATCTGGAACGCAAATAACACATACTCAGCGGACGGACTGCTGCCCGCTGAAGGGGATTGACCACATGAGCGACAAAAAACGCGACAACCAAATACACACCGGCAACACGGAGCTGATTAACATCAAGGATCTGATCCGGGGCGCGGAGACGGTGGACTACGCCCTGGAGGATATTCTGTCGGAGTTCGGCGGAGATGAGCGGGGAACCATTGTCCCCTTCCCCGGCCCGGCGGCGGAGCCGGCACCGGAGGAAGCACCGGAGGAGCCTGCACCGGAGGAGGAGCCTGCGCCGGAGAGGGACCCGGAACCGGAGGGAGAGGACCCGGATAAAATCGTGGACTTTCCGGAGGAGGAGAGCGTGCTGTCCGCCGTGGTCAAGGCCCTGAGCCAGAAAGCGGACGACTATGCCGACCAGATGTTCGTGGAGGCGGAACGGGAGGATTCGGAGGAGATCCGGCGGCTGGAGCGGCTGATTCCCGGCACCGACCAGGAGGAGGAGCCGCCCACGCCGGAATACCGCGCCCGCCTGTGGCGGCGGGAGCCCCGGGTGGAGCCGCCCCCTCCCGACCTGCCCCCCCAGGAGCTGGCCAAACGCTATGGCCGGGGATTAAAGGGGATGCGGGTCCGGGCGCTTCTGACCCTGCTGGCCTTTGTCCCCGCTGCCTACCTGGCCCTGCTGGCCCGTACGCCTCTGCCCGTCCTTCCAGGGGCGGAGGGGGAACTGGGGCTGCTGGTGAATACAGTTCTGGCGGGGCTTGGCATCCTGCTGGGGGCGGATCAGCTCTTTGTGGGGCTGGTCCGGCTGTGCCGGGGCCGGGTGGGGATGGATACCCTGTGCGCCCTGGCCTGTCTGTTTACCCTGGTAGACGGCATTTTCCTGACGATGGCCGCCCCGGAGGCGGGGGTGGTCCGCACCCCCTATACCGCCCCTTGTCTGCTGGGGGTGTTTTACCTGCTCCACGGGACCTACCACAAGCGCTGCGGGATGCGGCTGGCCTGCCGGACCGCAGCGGCCAGCGCCGAGCCGGAGATTGTCACCCTGGAGCCGGAGAAGTGGAATGGCCGGGACGCCTACTGCAAGTGGACGGGGGACACGGAGGGCTTTGGCAGCCAGATGCAGATGGACGACGGGGTGCAGCGGGTATTTCGGATCTACTGCCCCCTGCTGCTGCTGGGGTGCGTACTGTTTTCCCTTATTGTCTCGGTGGGGATGGAGCGGCCGGACCGGCTGTTCTGGGCCCTGTCGGGCACCTGCACCGCCAGCGCCGCCTTCGGCAGCGCGGTGCTCTATGGCCGGACCTTTCATAAAGTGGCCCGGCGGCTGTCCAGCTCCGGGGCCGCTCTGGCGGGCTGGCCCGCCTGTGCCGTCTCCCGCGGGGGCGGACGGCTGATTTTATGCGATAAGGACCTGTTTCCCACCGGGACCGTAACCATCATTGGGGTGAAAATTTTCGGAGACCTGTCCGCGGAGCGGGTGATTGCCTGTACCGCAACCCTTCTGCGGGCGGCGGGCTGCGGCCTGGAAAAGCCGTTCCATGACCTGCTCCGGAGCCAGGGCGGGCTGATGCGCAACGCCTCTGAGTTCATAGCCCATGAGGGCGGCGGCCTGTCCGCCACCATCCGGGGAGAGCAGGTGCTGGTGGGCTCCGCTTCCTTCATGCAGCTGATGGAGGTGAACCTGCCCACGGGGCTGAATGTGAAAAACGCGGTGTTCTGCGCCATTGAAGGGGAGCTGGCGGGTATTTTTGCCCTGAACTACGCCCTGCCTGACGCGGTGTTCCCCGCGATGGCGCTGCTGCTGCGGGAACGGATCGGCCCGGTGCTGGCCACCCGGGATTTTAATTTGATTCCCGCGATGCTTCAGCAGCGGTTCAAGCTGGCGGCGGACCGGATGGACTTCCCCTCTGTGGAGCGGCGGCGGGAGCTGTCCGACCCGGAGCAGACCCACGGGAACCGGCTGGTGGCCGTGCTGTGCCGGGAGGGGATGACCCCGCTGGCGGAAGCGGTGGCGGCGGCCAAGCGGCTGCGCTGGGCCAATCGGCTGGGGGCGGTGATCATGTGCGTGGGTTCCACGGTGGGGCTGCTGCTGGCCTACTATTTGATTTCCCTGGATGCGGCCACCTCCCTGTCCCCCCTGAACCTGCTGGTGTACTTACTGATCTGGCTTGCGCCCATCTGGTTTTTAAGCGGCTGGGCCCATCGTTTTTAGGAGGTTTTTTATGATTCGAGCGGCAGTGGAAGCGGATCTGCCCAAAGTTGCGGAGATTTATGAAGAGATTCTGGCCCTGGAGGAAAGGACCGGTGTGACCACCACCAACTGGCAGCGGGGTAAATACCCCACCCAGGACAGCGCCCGCCGGGCCCTGGAGGCCGGCACCCTCTACGTGATGGAGGAGGAGGGGGATTTGTTCGGCTGCGTCAATCTGAACGGGGAGCAGCTGCCTGAGTACGACGCCATCCCCTGGAGCTTCGCGGCCGGCCGGGACCAGGTGATGGTCATTCATACCCTGTGCATCAGCCCCCGGTGGGCGGGCCGGGGAAAGGCCCGGGAATTTGTGGACTTCTGTGAGGAGGAGGCCCGCCGCCAGGGAAAAACCGTCATGCGGCTGGACACCTGGGTTCAGAACACCCCCGCCAACTCCCTGTATCCCAAGCTGGGCTACCGGCTGGCGGGCAAGACCATGTTCCACTTCATGGGCTTTGTCTGGGAGGAGCTCAACTGCTATGAGCGAGTTCTCTAACCGTTTTTTTAACCCGGAAAACGACTTTTTCGGCTTTTTGGGCGACCTGGTGGACGTGGTGGGACTGAGCATCCTATGGCTGTTCTGCTGTCTGCCGGTGGTCACCATCGGCCCGGCCTGCACCGCCTTGTACCATACGGTGCTGCGGGGGCTGCGCCAGCGGCAGCCGGGGCGCTATCTGCGGTTTTTGCGGTGCTTTCGGGACAATCTGAAGCAGGGGGCGGCGGTTACCCTGCTGTGCCTGCCGGCGGGACTGCTCTTTTACTTCGGTCTCCCGGCCCTTACCGCCCTGGCCCTGACGGGGGACCGGATGGCGGAGCTGCTGTTCTGGTGCTGGCAGACGCTGGCGGTGCTGCTGGGCGCTCTGCCCCTGGTGGCCTTCCCCTTACTGGGCCGGTTTCAGTTTGCCACCCGGGATCTGATGCGCACCACGGCGCAGCTCTGCCTGCGGCACTTCCCGTCGGTATTGGTGCTGTCCCTGGCGGTAAATGCCGCGGTGCAGCTCAGTCTGGCCTGGTACGCCTTTTCCCTGATTCTTCCGGCGCTGGCGGCCCTGCTGGCCACCTTCCTGCTGGAGCGGATTTTTGCGCGGTATTGAATAAAAGGAGACAAATCCAATGGAAAACCTGCATTTTGTTGAGGCTGTTACCCCGGAGCAGCTGCTGCTGATGTCCCAGCTTCACGCCATGGGCTGGCGCACCGCCTACCGGGGGATGATCCCCTCGGAGTATCTGGACCACCACATCCGGGAGGACGGCTGGGTGGACCGGTTTCAGCGCCGGTACGCCGCCGGGGAGGCCCACGGCCTGCTGCTCTACCGGGGGGAAAAGCCGGTGTGCTGCATCTCCTACGGCGATGTGCGTACGGACCCGAACGTTTTGGGTGGCGTGCTGGAGCTGGGGCCGGAAAGCCTGGACTGCGCCGGCTGGGGGGAAATTCATTCCTTCTACGCCCACCCGGAGGAGACCGGGCGGGGCTACGGGTCCCTGGTGGTGGAGGAGGTTTTGCGCCGGTTCCGGGAGGAGGGACGCCCAGGGGTGTGCGTGTTTGCCCTGCGGGAGAATGCGGGGGCGTGCCGGTTCTACGAAAAGCACGGCTTTTACTGGGACGGAGCCCAGCTGCCCATCTTTTACCCCCCGGACGCGGTGTGCGTGGATTTACGGTACGTGCAGGTTTTGCCTCTTGACTTTTGCGCGTCCCGGTGATACACTTACCGGTGAAATTGGCGCTGAAAGAGACGAGACCGGGCCCGCTGCGGCCAGAGAGGGGCACATTTGCTGAGAGTGCCCTGCGTGTGCCCCCGGTCGGTACCACTCCCGAGCCGTCCGGCGACACAAGCCGGACCGGGCCCGCCCGTTACAGCGGTCACGAGCGGCGGTTTTGCAAAACCGCAAGCAGGGTGGAACCGTGGGATATTTGTCTCACCCCTGATTCACATTCAGGGGTGAGATTTTTCTTGCCCCTGCCAAAACAGGAGGTTATCAACATGGCAGAAGAAAACAATCAGTATACCTTTGAAAATCCCGAATACCGCCAGACCTACTGGCACACCTGCTCCCACATTCTGGCCCAGGCCGTCAAGCGCCTGTTCCCGGAGGTGAAGCTGGCCATCGGCCCCTCCATCGAGGAGGGCTTCTACTACGATATGGACTCCCCCTTCCCCTTCACTCCGGAGATTCTGGAGCAGATCGAGGGGGAAATGCGGAAAATCTGCAAGGAAAAGCTGAAGCTGGAGCGGTTTGAGCTGCCCCGGGAAGAGGCCCTGACCTTTATGCGGGAGAAAAATGAGCCCTTTAAGGTCGAGCTGATCCATGACCTGCCCGCGGACGCCCACATCTCCTTCTACAAGCAGGGGGAGTTTACGGATTTGTGCGCCGGCCCCCATCTGGACTCCACCGGCCGGGTGAAGGGAAACGCCCTGAAGCTCACCGCCTGCAACGCCGCCTACTGGCGGGGGGACTCCAACCGGGAGACCCTGCAGCGGATTTATGGCATTGCCTTCCCCAAGAAGGACGAGCTGGACGCCTACTTGCAGCGCATTGAGGAGGCCAAGAAGCGGGACCACCGGAAGCTGGGCAAGGAGCTGGGCCTGTTCATGCTCCGGGATGAGGGCCCCGGCTTCCCCTTCTTCCTGCCCAAGGGCATGACCCTGAAAAATACCCTGCTGGACTACTGGCGGCAGGTTCACAAAAAATACGGCTATGTGGAGATCTCCACCCCCATTATGCTCAACCGCCAGCTGTGGGAGCGCTCCGGCCACTGGGATCACTACAAGAACAACATGTACACCACCGTCATCGACGAGGTGGACTTCGCCGTCAAGCCCATGA
>CAJUPG010000032.1 GCA_910588455.1 uncultured Oscillospiraceae bacterium | reverse complement strand
AACCTCACCGACGGCATCGACGGGCTGGCCACCGGCGTGACCATCCCCGTGGCCCTGTTCTACGTGGCCATCGCCGCCTGGAGCGGCCGCGCGGAGATTTCCATCTTCTCCGCCGCCCTCACCGGAGGGCTGTGCGGCTTTTTGATCTACAACTTCCACCCCGCCAAGGTCTTTATGGGGGACACGGGCTCTCTGTTTCTGGGAGGCGCGGTGTGCGGACTGGCCTTTGCCCTGAACCTGCCCCTGGTCATCCCCATCATCGGCTTTGTCTACGTGGCCGAGACCCTCTCCGACATCATTCAGGTGGTCTACTTCAAGAAAACCGGCGGCAAACGCTTTTTCCGCATGGCCCCCCTCCACCACCACTTTGAGATGGGCGGCTGGAGCGAGACCAAGCTCTTCTGCGTGTTCTCCGGGGTGACGCTGCTGCTGTGTGCCCTGGCCTTCTTGGGGGTTATGAACCGCTACCCCGTGTAACCCCCGCATTTTCCCATGAAAGGAGACGCCTATGGCCCGCAAACCCCGCCGGGATCTCACCATTGACGAACAGCTGGCCCGTGGACCGCTGGACCTGCCCTTTTTTATGCTGGTGCTTCTGCTCACCGGCGTGGGCTTTATTATGATGTTCTCCGCCTCCTACGCCAGCGCCCTCTACAGCGTCAAAGCCGATCCCTTCTACTACGCCCGCCGGCAAATCTTGTTCGTCGCCCTGGGTGTGGTTGCCATGTACATCATCTCCAAGATGAATTACCGGTATTTCAAGCCTCTGGCTCCCATGGCGATTTTTGTATCGGAGATCCTGCTGCTGCTGGTGTTCACCCCCCTGGGGCGCAGCAACTACGACGCCCGCCGGTGGCTGAACCTGGGCCCCTTGACCTTTCAGCCTTCGGAGGTGGCCAAGGTGGCCGTGATCCTCTACTTTGCCGCCCGGCTCTCCCGGGACCCGGAGCCACTGAAGCGCTACTCCCGCCGGACCTATACGGGCACCTTTCTCAACTGGCTCCAGGACCTGGGCATCATGGAGCTGGTCCCCTACGGGGCGGTGCTGCTGGCTGTTCTAATCCCTGTGGTCTTTGAGCCCCATATGTCGGGCACCATTTTGATTATCATCGGGGCCGCCGCTGTGCTGTTTGTGGGAGGCATCCCCATCAAGTGGTTCCTGCTGGGGGGCGGTCTAATGGCCGCGGGGCTGTGGTTCATCATCACCAACACGGACTATATGACCGCCCGCATCAATCTGTGGAAGGACCCCTGGATCGACCCCCTGAACGACGGCTACCAGACCATCCAGAGCCTGCTGGCCATCGCCTCCGGCGGCCTGTTCGGCCTGGGGCTGGGCAAAAGCATCCAAAAACACGATTATCTTCCGGAGCCGGAAAACGACTTCGTGTTCTCCATCGTGGTGGAGGAGCTGGGGTTCGTGGGGGGCGTGTTTGTACTGATCCTCTTCGCCCTGCTGATCCTGCGGGGCTACTGGCTGGCCCTGCACGCCCGGGATAAGTTTGGGACCCTTACGGTTGTGGGTATCATAACTCTGCTGGCGGCCCAGGTGTTTTTGAACATCGGCGTGGTCACCAACCTGATTCCCAACACGGGTATCCCCCTCCCCTTCTTCAGCTCGGGCGGTACTGCACTGATGATACATCTGGGGGAGATGGGCATTGTATTAAGCGTTTCCCGGCAAATTCCCGCCCCCAAAAATGATTAGGCATGAGGTGTTTCCCATGAATGTACTTTTTACCTGCGGCGGCACCGCCGGACACGTCAATCCAGCGGTGGCCCTGGCCCGGATCTTCCAGGAGCGCAGCCGCGGCTGCCAGGTCCTCTTCGTGGGGGCCGACGGAGGAATGGAAACCCGATTGGTCCCCAAGGAGGGCTACCCCATCCAGACGGTGACCATCACCAATCTCCAGCGCTCCCTCTCCCCCGCCGGCATCGTCCACAACGCCAAAACCTTATTGAATATGCAGCGCTCCAGGGCCCAGGCCAAGCATATTCTGGACCGCTTTCAGCCGGATCTGGTGGTGGGCACCGGGGGCTACGCCTCCTATCCGGTGGTAAAGCAGGCCGCCAAACGGGGCATCCCCACCGCCGTCCACGAGTCCAACGCGGTTCCGGGGCTGACCACTAAAATGCTCTCCAACGTGACCAATCTGGTCATGGTGGGCTTTGAGGAGAGCCGGACCCACTACAAGCACCCCGAGCGGGTGATTGTCACCGGCACCCCGGTCCGGGGCGATTTCTTTCAGTACACCCGCCAGGAGGCCCGGAAAAAACTGGGCTTTGACGACAGCCGGCCCCTGATTTTGTCCTACTGGGGCTCCCTGGGGGCGGAGGTCATGAACCGCCGTATGGCGGACTTCATTGCCCGGGAGCACAAGGAAGGGGCCCCCTGCCGCCACATCCACGGGGCGGGCCGGGATTTTGGCTGGATGAAGGAGGATCTGCTGCGCCGGGGGCTGAAGCTGAACCAAAACGGCGTGGAGGTCCGGGAGTATATCTACGATATGCCCCTGGTGATGGCGGCGGCGGACCTGGTGCTGTGCCGGGCGGGGGCCTCCACCATCTCGGAGCTTACTGCCCTCGGAAAACCCTCTATTCTGGTCCCCTCCCCCAATGTCACCGCCAACCACCAGGAGAAAAACGCCCGGCTTCTGGAGAGCCAGGGGGGCGCGGCGGTGCTGCTGGAGGGGGACTGCCAGGGCAACGCCCTCTACAGCGCCGCCATGAAGCTGATTGACGATCCGGCACGCCGGGAAAAGATGGCCCAAAGCCTCAACGCCGTGGCCCAGCCGGACGCGGGAGAAAAGATTTATCAGGCGCTGATGGGGCTGCTGTAATCTTCTCCACGGACCAAACACCCGCCTTTCGCATAGGATAGCCCAAATCCCGAAAATTTGGAGGGCTATCCCATGAGTTTTTATGAAATTACCGGCGGACGGCCTCTGGAGGGCCGGCTGGCTGTCCAAGGCTCCAAAAACAGCGTCCTGCCCATTCTGGCCGCCGCCATTCTGATCCCCGGCGAGAGCGTCATCCACAACTGCCCCCATTTGTCCGACGTGGACAACACCCTAGACATCCTGCGCCTTCTGGGCTGCCAGGTGCTCCGGGATGGAACCACTGTCCGGATCAACGCCTCTCACCTCACCCGCTGGGACATCCCCGACCGGTTAGTACGGGAAATGCGGGGCTCCGTGGTCTTTCTGGGGTCCCTGCTGGCCCGCCTGGGGGCGGCACAGCTGTGCTACCCCGGGGGCTGCGAGCTGGGCCCCCGGCCCATCGACCTGCACCTGTCCGCCCTGCGGGCCCTGGGGGCGGAGATTGCCGAGGAGCACGGTCTGCTCCACTGCATGGGCTGCCGCCCCCTCCAGGGCCGTGAAATCTGTCTGTCCATCCCCAGCGTGGGGGCCACGGAAAATGCCATGCTGGCCGCCTGCGGCTGTCAGGGAAAGACGGTGATCACCGGTGCGGCCCGGGAACCGGAAATTGTTGATCTACAGGACTTTTTGCGGAAAACCGGGGTACATATCACCGGCGCGGGCACCTCCCGCATTTGTATTCAGGGGGGCGTATCTCAGGACCGGGTGGAGCACACCGTCATCGGCGACCGGATGGCCGGAGCCACCTATTTGTGCGCGGCTGCCGCCGCGGGCGGCAGCATCGAGCTGACTGGTCTGGAACCGGAGCACCTGGCCTGTGTGCTGGCCGTTCTGGAGGAGGCCGGCTGCCGGATTACCCAGGAGAAAGGCCAAATCACCCTGCACAGCAGCGGCCAGCTCCACGGTGTCCGCCCCGTCCGTACCGCCCCCTACCCCGGCTTCCCCACCGACGCTCAGGCCGTTCTTATGGCCGCTCTGGCCGGCGGCGAGGGCAGCACCATGTTTGTGGAGAATATATTCGACAGCCGCTACCATCACGTTGACGAGCTGCGGCGGATGGGGGCCCGAATCCAGACCGACGGCCGGGTGGCGGTGGTCACTGGCGCGGGCCGGCTCCACGGGGCCGACGTGCACGGCACCGACCTGCGGGGCGCCGCGGCGCTTGTTGTGGCCGCCCTGGGGGCGAAAGGGGTAAGCCGGGTGTCCGGTCTGGCCCATCTGGAGCGGGGCTACGACAGCTTTGGCGATACGCTGAGCAGTCTGGGGGCCCGAATCCAGACCCTGTAAAATCAGTTCTACTCTAGGAGTTTCAAAATATGCCATCCATACGAAGCAACCGAAAACGACGGCGGCAGGGGCGCTTTGCCCCTGTGTTCAAACTGCTCTTTTTGCTGGCGATGGCGGTGGCGCTTGTGCTGGGGGCCACGGTTTTTTTCCAGGTGGAGCATATCGTGGTCACCGGCAACAACCGCTACAGCCAGCAGGCCATTATCAACGCCACCGGAATTGACCTGGGCGACAACCTCTTCAGCGTAAGTAAAAGCCAGGTTTCCCAAAATATCCGCCGCCGCCTGCCCTACGTTCAGGCGGTCCAGGTCCTGCGCCGCCTGCCCAACACGGTAGCCATTACGGTCACCGAGTCGGCAGCGGCGGCCCGGCTGGAGGGGGAAGAGGGCTGGCTGATTAACGCCAGCGGCAAGCTCCTGGAGCCCGCCAAGGACGAGACCGTTCTCACGGTCACCGGCCTGCCCCCCCTGGCTCCCGCCGCGGGTACGCCTCTGGTCACCGCTGAGGAGCTGTCCTTCAAGCGGGAGAGCGTTTTGAGCCTGCTCCAGGCCCTGGAGCAGCGGGAGCTGCTGGAGCAGGCGGAGACCCTGGACGTGACCCGGGACGGCTGGATGGAGATGACCTTTGCCCAGCGTTTTCGGGTAAAGCTGCCCTATGGCGCCGACTATTCCCACAAGCTCCGGGCCCTGGAGGCGGCGATTTCTTACCGGGAGGAATATGAAACCGGCGTCATGGACCTGACCCAGCGGGATTATGACGTGGTTTTCCAGCCGGATTAGGAAATCTTACCAGAAGCGCAATAAAAAGTTTGCCAATTAGACGATTTTCTCTTGACCATCAAGGGAAAGCAGGATACAATAGTACGAGCACGGGATATTTGCAGCCCGCAGGGATTGACATAGGAGGAACAGTAATGGCCTTTGGATTGGATATGGGGTCCGACAGCGTCGTCACCATCAAAGTAATCGGTGTAGGCGGCGGCGGCAACAACGTGGTCAACCGGATGGTAAAGACGGGGACCAAGGGCGTGGATTTTATCGCGGTGAATACGGACAAGCAGGCCTTGGCCATATCCAGCGCTACTTATAAAATACAGATTGGCGAAAAACTGACCAACGGACAGGGGGCCGGCTCCGACCCGGAGGTGGGCCGCAAGTCCGCTGAGGAGAACCGGGCCCAGATCTCCAAGGCCCTGGAGGACGCGGACATGGTGTTCATCACCGCCGGCATGGGCGGCGGCACCGGCACCGGCGCGGCCCCCATTGTGGCCGACATTGCCAAGGAGCTGGGGGTTTTGACCGTCGGCGTGGTGACGAAGCCCTTCCGCTTTGAGGGGATGCGCCGGATGCGCCAGGCTGAGGGGGGAATCTCCGAGCTGCGGGGCAAGGTGGACTCCCTGGTTATCATTCCCAACGAGCGGCTGAAGCTGGCCACCGATCAGAAGATTACCATGCTCAACGCCTTTGAGATCGCCGACGACGTTTTGCAGCAGGCGGTGCAGTCCATCTCCGATTTGATTAAGCAGACCGGCTTCATCAACCTGGACTTTGCCGACGTATCCGCCGTCATGAAGGACGCGGGCCGGGCTCACATGGGCGTGGGCCGGGCCGCCGGCAAGAACAAGGCCGAAGAGGCCGCCAAAATGGCCGTTTCCAGCCCCCTGCTGGAGACCTCCATCAATGGGGCCAAGGGCGTGCTCATCAATGTCACCGGCTCTCTGGACATCGGTCTGGAGGAGGTGGAGACCGCCGCCGACCTGGTGCAGCAGGCCGCCCACCCGGAGGCCAACATTATCTTTGGCGCCACCTTCGACGAAAATCTGGAGGACGAGCTGCGGGTCACCGTGATTGCCACCGGCTTTGACGAGACCGTCCCCTCCATGCCCAATCAGCCCTTCACGGCCGCCGGGGCCAAGGTAAACGAAGCCCCGCCGGAGCCTCCCGCCCCTGCGGCGGTCCCCGCCCAGCCCCAGCCGGAGGCCCCCCCGGCTCCCGCCCCCGCGCCGGAACCGGAAAAGCCCCCCCTGGTGGACGACGACTGGGATTTGCTGGAGCGGATTTTCAGCAAAAAGCGGTAAATTCTTATCTTCTTGCAAGCAAAAAGCCAGGCAAGGCGAAAACGCCTTGCCTGGCTTTTTCTTACTTGAGCGCGGATGAAATAGCGCCGGTGGGACATACCGTTTTGCAGGCCCCGCAGCGAATGCACTCCAGGCCATTGATATTTTGGAGGACCCGCACATTCATGGGGCAGGTTTTCTCGCACTGCTTGCAGTCCACGCATTTGCTCTTGTCCAGGTCCATTTGATAGAAGCTGAAGCGGTTAAACACGGAATAGAACGCTCCCAGCGGACAGAGGTACTTGCAGAAGGGCCGGCAGATCCCAACGGAGGCCGCCAAAATCACAACCAAAATAACGACCTTCCAGCGGAACAGCGCCCCGGCCACCTGCCGCAGCATGGGGTCGGCCAGCAGAAGGGGAATCCCGCCCCCCAGCGTTCCAGCGGGGCAGAGATACTGGCAGAAGTAGGGGGACGCAATGCCGGCCTCCGTCACCGCCAGGGCGGGAAGCAGAACCACCAGCACGGCCAGCACCACATATTTGAGATACCGGGCGGGCCGGTCAAGCTTCCTTGGGACACGCAGCTTGGGAACAGGAAGCTTGTGCAGCAAGTCCTGCACCAGTCCGAAGGGACAGAGCAGGCCGCACACGGCTCGGCCCAGTAGCACGCCGAACAGCATCAGCGTACCCAGTACATAAAACGGGAAGTGCCGCTTTGTGCCCAGGGCCGTTTGCAGCGCCCCGATGGGACACGCGCCCAGTGCGCCGGGGCAGGAGTAGCAGTTCAAAACCGGAACACAGACGGCCTTGCTGCCTCCGGTAAAAATCCGGCCCTTCTGAAACCCGGCGGCATATCCGTTGAACAGGGCGGCAGAAACCAGCTGAATGGCCCGCTGGCGGGAGATTATCCGATTCCGATGCATTCCAGGCATATTCTCACCGCCTTCTGTAAAACCTCCAGATGTTCCCCGTGGACCAAGCCAATGCCAATGAGCAGAAAGGCGGCGGCCAGCGTTCCAAGCCGCAGACGCCAGAGCGTTTTCTTAGTTGGTTTCAAGGGTGATCTCGTCCTTTCCGCCGGCGGCCAGCGCCTGGTTCACCGCCTCCAGATACACGGCAGACAGGTCCTTCTTTGCGCCAATAATAGCGTCGCCCACAAGCTCCCCGTCGCTGTCCGCAAGCACCGTGGTAGGGGTATAGATCAGGTTTCGGGCCAGCTCCAGCAAATCGTCGCTCCCGGTGAGCAGGACGGGCTCCTCAAACCCGGCCTGCTGGACGATTTCCCGGACGGCGTCCTCATTTCCGTAACCGTCCAGACAGACGGTGACCAGCTGCACGTTGTCGGGCAGGGCTTTGGCAAACTCGGCCAGGTCCGGCATCTCGACAATACAGGGCCCGCAGGTGGTGGACCAGAAATTAACCACAGTAATGTCTTTTGCTTTAACATCGTCTTGTGTAAAAATACCGCCGTCCAGAGTATCGGAGGAGAAGGTGGACAGACTGCCCAGCGCGGCGGCATTGCCCTGTTCGGACTGGGAGCTGCTCTCCGCCGGAGAATCGTCCGCAGGCGGCGCAGAGCTTGTCACGCCGCCGCAGCCGGACAGCAGCCCGAGAGCCAGAGCGGAACTCAAAATAAGAGAAATGATTCTTTTCATAAACTGCCTCCTGATTTTTGCAAGGCCGCTGTCTGCAGCCAAATCTATGAATCAGTATAGCATATTCAGGGGCCGAAATGAAGCACAATTTTTCCGAGGCCAAACCTTGTCTTTTGGCATATGCAGCTGCACCGCCCCAGTAAAAACGGACAGTAGACAAAAGTCCCCCTGTGTAGGAAAATAAGACTACACAGGGGGGACTGTTATGACAATGCGATGGCGGAACATTTCTTTTCTATCCTCAAAACCGGGCGCATCCAGTTAAAGACTGGAGTGGCGCCGCTTTCGCTGCGCCACTCCGCCTAAATCTTAATATTTCCTGCCCGTGGTCCCTTTTTTGCTGTCCGTTTTTACTGGGGCGGTGCATTTCATTTTTATGAAACCAACTGGCCGTCGTAGCCCAGGTCTACCAATGTCCGGAATGCCTCATTGACCTCCCCGGGCACAAACTGGGGAATTTGATACCCTTTCTTGGCGTAAACGTCGATACGCTGAAAATCTCCCACGACCACCTCAACCGCCGTCTTTTCGTCCAGCCCCTGGGCCGCGGCTACCTGCAAATAACCCTCAATAGACGTGTTCGGGGATGTGATTACCGCGTCCAGCTCCGGCCAGTAGATTTTCAGAGCCGCGTAGATCCGGCGCTCCATGAAGGGCTGGTGGACGCCCAAAATCGTTTTGACCTCCATGCCCAGGGCCTCAAATTTTTTGCGGGTGAACAGGATATTTTCCGCTGTGTTAGTGGACCGGTCCTCCAGGATAATGTCCTCTCGGGAGACCCCCTCTCCTACGGCGATGTCCCGAAACCGGGCCGCCTCGCTGCCGGACCAGCGGCCGTCGGTGTTGCGGCCCAGGCCGCCGGAGAACAGAATCTTGGGGGCCAGCTTCTGGTGGTACAGCTCCGCCGCCCGGAGGGCGATAGCGGTGTTGTAGTTACCAAAGCCTACGATGCAGTCCGCCGGACGGGGCTCCATATGCAGGTGCATATAGTCCCAAATGATCTCTAAATTTTCATAGGCCAGCCGGTCCATGTCCTTCTCCTCTCTTACCCGCCGTATTGGGGCAGACTCACCACCGCCTTGAACAGGTCCCCGTCCACGGCCAAATCAAAGCTCCCCGCCTGAAGCTCGGTCAAGCTCCGGGCGATGGACAGCCCCAGGCCGGAGCCCTCGGTGCTCCGGGCGGAATCCCCCCGGACAAAACGCTCCATCAGCTGCTCCGCCGGAACGTTCAGCGGCTCCTTGGAGATGTTCTTCACGCTGAACACCCCCCTGCCCTGGCCCCGGGAGACCTCCACATACACCCGGGTGCCCTCCATGGCGTACTTGGCGCAGTTGGCCAGCAGGTTGTCAATGACCCGCCACAGGTGCCGCCCGTCGGCATAGACATAGACCTCCTCCTCGGGAACGGTCCGGATTACGCTCAGATGCCGGGTCTCCAGCTTTTCGCCGTACTCCCCCAGGGCCTGGTCCAACAGCTGGCACATACCGATTTTCTCCCGGTTCACCGACAGCACCCCCGTAGAGGCTTTGCTGGCCTCCACCAGATCTTCCGTCAGCTTTTTCAGCCGCTGGGACTTGCGGTCCAGTACCTCAATGTACTCCACCGCCTTGGGGTCGGTCTGTTCCGTCGCCTTCAGGAGATTTACATAATTGATAATCGACGTGAGGGGGGTTTTCAAATCGTGGGACACGTTGGTAATCAGCTCGGCCTTGAAGCGCTCGCTCTTCATCTGCTCCTCTACCGCGCTTTGCATCCCCACGGAAATGTTGTTCAGATCCTCCGCATGAAGCCGTAAATCCATGGGCATATACTTGGTGTCAATTTTATGATCCAGATCACCCGAAGTAATTGCCCGCGTCCCTTCCCGGAGGCGATGCAGGCTGATCGACCACCAGGTAAGCCCTACAAGGATCACAACATTCAGGCACAGCCACACAAAGGCGGACAATCCACTATCCAGCGCAAACAGCGTGAACAGGAAGTAAACGCCAAACACGCATAGAATTTTCCATGTGAGCGGCAGATTCCGCACAAAGGTCTGAACCATTTGCTGGACGGTCCTGACCGTCCAGCCCACCACTCTGCACAGCAGAGTGGTCCGGGCCAGGACCCCGGCCTTCAGCCGGACCACAATGGTCCGCAGGGACAGCGCAACAGTTCCCATCAGGGCCATGAAGCTCAGTCCCGCGCCCACCAGACAGATGTCGGTAAGCTCCAGATTATAGCGCCGTATGACGTTCTCTCCCAGCACAACGATGCAGGCACACAGGAAAAAGGCCACCCAGAACATCGCAAACAGATAGAGGTCCAAAAAAATGTTCTCCTGCCAGGTGAGGACAATCCGCTCCTCCCCCGCCTTGTGGCCGCAGGCCCAGAGGAGATAGAGCATGGCCAGCAGCGCCACGGCGCTCAGGTTCAAAAAGCCGGTCAGATGCGTGTCAAAGCTTCCTTTTCTTACGTTATAGAGCACGGAAGCCTCATAAAATTCGTCTTGGATCTGCTCCGACACCTGCTCCGGCAAGCCGTACTCCAGGAACAGCCGGTATTGCTCCTGCGCCGGGTGGGCGCCGGCGGTATCCCCCTGCTGCTCCGTACCGTCCACGCTGAATACCATCCCCGTGCTGTACGGCCGCTTTACCACCTGCGCGAAGGACTCGCCCTCCACCAAGTTGGTAGCCAGCAGCTGCTTGCCGTCGGCGGTCATCAGCCGGTAGCGGAACCAGGTGTTTTTCCGGTCAAACTCCCGGTTCAGGCGGTCCAGCTCCCCTTCCAGATACGCCTGGTCCCCCTGGGTGAGCACGTTGTCCTCCCCGTTTGCCACCTGCTGCTTCAGCGCCTGAAGCTGGAAGTAGAGGCCAACCCCCTCTTCAATCGCATCGTTGCGGTGGGCCAGGGCCCGCCAGGTCTCCTGGGTGTCCTGCCAGCTGCTGGAAAAGGCGCTGTCCGCGGACTCTACCACATATATCCCAAAAATCCCCGCTGCGTAGGAGCAGGCCAGCAGAAGCACGATGGCGCAGGCCTTTGCGGTGCGGCTGCATTGCAGCTTGCTCACTCAGCCCACCCCCTTTTCGATCTTATAGCCCAGGCCCCAGACCACCTTGAGATACCGGGGCTCGGCGGGGTTGATCTCGATTTTCTCCCGCAGATGGCGGATGTGGACGGCCACGGTATTTTCCGAGCCGTACACCGGGTCGTTCCACACGTGCTCGTAAATCTGGGCCGAGGAAAAAACCTGCCCGGGGTTGGACAGCAGCAGCTTCAGAATGTTGTACTCCAGGGGCGTCAGCGCGACCGGTTCCCCGTCCACAGTGACCACCTTCGCCCCGTCGTCCATGGAGATGGGTCCGGCAGACAGTACGCTGCTCTCCCCCGCCGTCTTGCCCGCGCCCCCCAGAGAGGTGTACCGCCGAAGCTGGGACTTCACCCGGGCAATCACCTCCAGGGGGTTAAAGGGCTTTGTGATATAGTCGTCCGCCCCGATATTCAAACCCAGAATCTTGTCCGAGTCCTCACTTTTGGCGGTCAGCAGGATAATGGGTACGTTGCTCCCCTCCCGCAGCTTGGACGTGGCCCGCATCCCGTCCAGCTCCGGCATCATCACGTCCATCAAAATCAAATGGACCTCCTGCTTTGCGGCAATATTCAGGGCCTCTTTTCCGTTGTAGGCGGCGACGGTCTCGTATCCTTCGCTGCCCAGATAAATCTCCAGCGCGGAGACAATATCCGGGTCGTCGTCGCAGATCAAAATCCGATACATCCCCCAAACCCTCCTTCAAGATTTTTGCTTATCATAGCATAGGCGTTTTAAATTCCAAGCAGGAAAAATCTTAAATTTTCTTAAAGTTTTGTTTGGGGGCAGGCCGTTCAGCCGGCCTTTCGGTCAATCCACTCGGTCCGGAATTTGGAATAAATGATTTTCTGCTCGCTGTAAAGCCCGTAGTAGCCCGACAGCATATACGCCACGCCGCAGCACAGGGCGTACAGGGGCAGGCCCTCTCCGCCGAACAGCTCATAGGCCAGGAATACCGACGACAGCGGGCAGTTGGTAGCTCCGCAGAATAACGCCGCCATCCCCAGAGCCCCCGCGAAGGAGTGAGACAGCCCCAGCAGGGGGCCCACCGTGGTCCCCAGGGCGCAGCCGGTGAACAGCACCGGAACAATCTCGCCCCCCCGGAAGCCTGCCCCCAGGGTGAGGGCGGTAAACAGGATTTTCAGCAAAAAGGCCTGGGGGATGGTCTCTCCCAGCAGCATCCGGCGGATCACCGCATCCCCTGCGCCGTTGTAATCCTGGTTTCCGATCAGCAGGGTCAGACCCAGCACCAGACAGCCGCCGATTGTGGCCCGCAGCAATGTACTGTTGATTTTCCCATAAATTTTCGGGGCCGCGTGCATGACCTGGCAGAAGAAGATGGACAGCACCGCGCACAGCCCCCCCAGCAGGATCACCTGGAGCATGGCGGAGGGGGTGAGGGCGGGGATTCCGGCCACCGGGTACAGGTGGGGATGTACGCCGCACAGCTGTGCCACCTGCACCCCCGCCAGGGACGCCGCCAGACAGGGCACAATGGCCGCGTAGTACATCCGCCCCACGCTGACCACCTCCATGGCAAACACGGCAGCGGTGATGGGGGTGCCGAAGAGAGCGGAGAAGGCAGCGGACATCCCGCACATCACCATCACCCGGCTGTCGTGCTCGTCCAGGCGGATGGCCCGGCCCACGGACGCCGCCAGAGAGCCCCCCAGCTGGAGGGCCGCTCCCTCCCGGCCGGCAGAGCCCCCCGCCGCGTGGGTAATGATGGTGGACAGGAAAATCAGGGGCGCCGTGCGCAGCTTCATGGGCTCCGCCTCCCGCACGGCCACCAGCACAAAGTTGGTCCCCCGGTCCTTCTCCATTTTGCAGATGCGGTAGAGCATCACGATGGTAATGCCCGCTGAGGGCAGCAGCCAGATCATTTTGGGGTGCTCTGCCCGCAGCTGGGTGCTGTAGGCGATGCCATAGTGAAAGGCCACCGCCACTATCCCCACAATCATCCCCACCCCGCAGGAATACAAGGTCCATTTCACCAGCAGCCACAGCTGCCAGACCGGATTTTTTACGCGTTCCGACAGGCGCACGCCCCATCCCTCCCGATGTCGGTGCGGTAGTGCATATGCTCAAACTGAATGGACTTGGCCGCCTCATAGCTGGCGGCTACGGCCTGTTCCAGGGTGTCCCCCACGGCGGTGACCCCCAGGACCCGGCCCCCGGCGGTGACCATCCGGCCGTCCTCCTGCCGTTTGGTGCCTGCATGGAACACCACGGCCTTCTCCCCCGCCTGCTCCAGGCCGGTGATGGGATAGCCGCTCTGATAGCTGGCCGGGTAGCCCCCGGAGGCCAGCACCAGACAGCAGGCGGCCCCATCCGCCCACTCGATATCCACCTGGTCTAGGGTCCCCTGGACGCAGGCCTGGAAAATCTCCAGCAGATCACTGTCCAGCAGGGACAGCACCGCCTGGGTCTCCGGGTCCCCGAAACGGGCGTTGTACTCCACCACCCGGGGCCCCTGGGGGGTAAGCATCAGCCCGAAGTAAATCACACCCCGGAAGGGCCGGCCTTCCGCCTTCAGCGCCGCCACGGTAGGCAGGAAAATTTTCTCCATGCACTCCGCGGCGATTTCGGGGGTGTAGTTGGGGGAGGGCGCGAAGGCCCCCATGCCGCCGGTGTTGGGGCCCTGGTTGCCGTCGAAGGCCCGCTTGTGGTCCTGGCTGGAGGGCATCGTGGCCAGATGCTCTCCGTCGCAGAAGGCCAGCACCGTCACCTCCGGCCCGGTCATGCACTCCTCAATCACCACTGTGGAGCCGCTCTCGCCGAACTTCTTGTCCTCCATCATCTCCCGGACGGCGTTTTTGGCCTCCTCCGCCGTCTGGGCCACCACAACGCCCTTGCCCAAAGCCAGCCCGTCGGCCTTGACCACGATGGGCGCGCCCTGCGCGTCGAGATAGGCCAGGGCCTTCTCCAAATCAGTAAAGGTCTCGTACTTTGCGGTGGGGATGTTGTATTTTTTCATCAGCTCCTTGGAAAAAGCCTTGCTGGCCTCAATGATGGCGGCGTTTTTCCGGGGGCCGAAGGCGGGGATGCCCGCCGCCTCCAGGGCGTCCACCATCCCCAGGGCCAGGGGGTCGTCCGGGGCCACCATGACGAAGTCCATGGCGTTTTCCTTGGCCCACCGGACTATCCCCTCCACGTCGGTGGCCTTGATGGGGACGCACTGGGCCAGTCCGGCAATTCCCCCGTTGCCGGGGGCGCAGTACAGCTGGGTGACGTTCGGACTCTGGCGGAGCTTCCAGCAAATGGCGTGCTCGCGGCCTCCGCCGCCGACTACCAGGACATTCATATGCTCGACACCTCTCTTTTAATGATGGAACAGCCGAATTCCGGTAAAGGCCATCACCATGTTATACTTGTTCGCCGTCTCAATAACCTGGTCGTCCCGGATGGAGCCGCCGGGCTGTGCGATATACTGCACCCCGGACTGGTGGGCCCGGTCCACGTTGTCCCCGAAGGGGAAGAACGCGTCGGAGCCCAGGGTCACGCCGGTAAGGGTCTCGGAAATCCAAGCCCGTTTCTCCTCCTCCGTGAGCTTTTGGGCGATAAAATCGTCAATGGCGTTATCCCGGTCCGGCCGGCGGACATTTTCCGGGAACTTCAGCTCCAGCACCTTGGGGTGCTGCCGCAGGCACCAGAGATCCGCCTTGTTCCCCGCCAGACGGGTGCAGTGGATGCGGCTCTGCTGGCCGGCGCCCACCCCCAGTGTCTGGCCGTCCTTCACGTAGCACACCGAATTGGACTGGGTATATTTCAGGGTAATCAGCGCCAGAAGCATATCGTTTTTCGCCTGCTGGGGCAGGTCCTTGTTCTTCGTGACGATGTTCTGGAGCAGATCGCCGTCAATGGCCAAATCGTTGTACCCCTGCTCAAACATGATGCCGAAGATGCTGCGGCGCTCGATGGGGGCGGGCTTGTAGTCCGGGTCAATCTGAATGATGTTATAGCCGCCCTTGCGCTTGGTTTTCAGAATTTCCAGGGCTTTTTCCGTGTAGCCGGGGGCGATCACGCCGTCGGAGACCTCCAGGGCCAGGAACCGGGCGGTGTCCTCGTCGCAGATGTCGGACAGGGCCGCCCAGTCCCCGAAGGAGCACAGCCGGTCGGTGCCCCGGGCGCGGATATAGGCGCAGGCAATGGGGGACAGATGGCCCTCGGGGGCGAAGTAGATTTTACGCTCTGTGTCGCTCAGGGGCAGGCCCAGGGCCGCGCCGGCGGGAGAAACGTGCTTAAAGGATGCGGCGGCGGCCAGACCGGTGGATTTTTTCAGCTGCTGGACCAGCTGCCAGGAGTTGAGCGCGTCCATGAAGTTGATATAGCCCGGTTTGCCGTTGAGGACGGCAAGGGGCAGCGGGCCCTCCTGCATAAAAATGCGGGCGGGCTTCTGGTTGGGGTTGCAGCCGTATTTTAATTCAAGTTCGGTCATAATCTTTAACTCCTTAGCCATGCTTGTTCAAAATCACCGTCTCCTGCTGTTTTGTCGCCAAATCCACGTACCGCACAAAGAGCGATACCTTGTTTTCCTCATTCAGATTCGCCCAAAGCTCGTTTGCCAGGGTCTTGGCGTCGGGAGCCGTCACCGCGGCCCGCCGGGGCTCCCCCTCAAAAGAGGGCAGCGGGTCCCGGTTCTCCTGATAGGTGTGGATGAAGTGCCCCGTCCCCGCTTTGGGGCGGTCGTACTCGAAGAAGTACCGGCAGCAGCAGCTTGGATCGCCGTCCAGGCTCTTCAAAATGGACAGGTTATAGCCCCCGTCGGGCTTCACTACGCCGGAAATCCGGGGGGTGTAGTTGGGGCCGTCCGGCTCAAATTCCCGGGTATTCAGGGCGTGGCGGTAGCAGTGCCCCTGGGCCACATTGTCCCGGATCGTGTCCGTCTGGTCGCCGTTGGTCACCACCAGCAGGCCGTTTTCCAGCAGCCGGACCGGGTGGTAGATAATCAGGGACGGATCAGTCATTTTGCTCTCGTCAAAGGCTCTGGTACGGATGCCGTCCGCTGTCTCCTCAAAGACCCGGTTGCGGCTGTTCTCGCTGCGGCCCATGATAAAATAGGCAATCACGGCCTTCCGGTTGTCCGCCGAGCGCCCCAGCAGGATGCCCCGGCCCGGGTAGGGATTTTTGCGCAGATACTCGTTTAAATCTATCATAATCATTCCTCCAAAATCCGGACCTGACGGCCCTCCACCCGCAGCCGGTCCTGACAAAACAGGTTCACCGCCTGGGGCAGCAGCTTCCATTCGCACTGTTCCATGATGCGCTTTTGCAGGGTCTCCGGGGTGTCGTCCCGCAAAACCTCCACGGCTTTTTGCAGAATAATCGGCCCTGCGTCGCACTCCTCCGTCACAAAATGAACTGTCGCGCCGGAAAGCTTCACCCCGTAGGCCAGGGCCTGTTCATGGACGTGCAGGCCGTAGCACCCCGCCCCGCAGAAGGACGGAATCAGGGACGGATGGACGTTGATGACGGCGTTTTCGTAGACCTCAAAAAGCTCCTTGGTCACGATGGTCATGAACCCCGCCATCACCACCAAATCAATGCGCAGCTCCTGCAATTTTTCCAGCAGGGCCTTGGTGTAGTTGTCAAAATTCTTTTTTTCCAGCACATAGCCGGGGACCCCGGCTTTTTTGGCCCGCTCCAGGGCGTAGGCCCCCGGATTGGAGGAGATCACCGCGGCGATCTCCCCGCCGGTAATGGGGGTGTCGATCAGGGCCTGCAAATTGGTCCCGCCGCCGGATACTAATACCGCGATTCGTTTCATAGCCGCGCCAGCTCCACGCCCGCGTCCCCGGCGATCACCCGGCCCACCGCGTAGGCCGTCTCTCCCTCCTGAGTCAGGACGGTCAGGGCCTGCTCCGCCTGCCCGCTGGGGAGGGCCAGGATCATACCCAGGCCCATATTGAACGTATTGAACATATCCCGCTCGGGAATATTGCCCTTCTCCTGAAGCAGCTTGAAAATGGGCAGGATGGGGAAGGAGCCCATCAAAATCTGCGCCGTCAGTCCTTCGGTCATCATCCGGGGGACGTTTTCATAAAATCCGCCGCCGGTGATGTGGCTCACCGCGTGGATGTCAATCCCCGCCGCCAGCAGGGCCTTTACGGCCTTCACATAGATTTTCGTGGGGGCCAGCAGGGCCTCCCCCAGACTCCTGCCCTCCAGCTCCTCCAGAGGGGTCTTTAAATCCGCGTGCTCCACGTCAAAGACCTTCCGGACCAGGGAAAAACCGTTGGAGTGGACCCCGGAGGACCCCAGGCCAATGAGCACGTCCCCCTGGGCCAGCCTTTTCCCGTCAATCATCTTTTCCTCGTCCACAATGCCCACGGAAAACCCCGCCAGGTCGTACTCCTCCGGGGGATAGAAGCCGGGCATTTCGGCGGTTTCGCCCCCCACAAGGGCGCACTGGGCCTGGCGGCAGCCCTCGGCGATGCCGGAGACGATCTGGGCGATGCGCTCCGGATAATTTTTCCCGCAGGCGATATAGTCCAGGAAGAACAGGGGCGCGGCCCCGCCGCACACGATGTCGTTGACGCACATGGCCACGCAGTCGATGCCCACGGTGTCGTGCTTGTCCATCAAAAAGGCCAGCTTCAGCTTGGTGCCCACCCCGTCGGTGCCGGACACCAGCACCGGCTTTTTCATCCCCGTCAGGTCCGGGGCGAACAGTCCGCCAAAGCCGCCGATGGAGCCCATCACCCCGGGGATATAGGTAGATTCCACCATGGGCTTGATGCGCTTTACCGCCTCATACCCGGCGGTCACGTCCACCCCGGCGGCGGCGTAGGACTCGGAACTGGAATTTTTCATGGCTGCGACCTCCTATTCTCAGGCGTCGTGGCTCAAAAGCCGGCGCATGATCTCGGAATAGGCGTCCTCCACGCCGCCCAGGTCCCGGCGGAAACGGTCCTTGTCCAGCTTTTCGTGGGTCTTGCTGTCCCACAGACGGCAGGTGTCGGGGGAGATCTCGTCGGCCAGCACGATGGCCCCGCCGCTGGTGCGGCCAAACTCCAGCTTGAAGTCCACAAGGGTCACGCCGCACTCGCTCCAGAAAGCCTTGAGCACGTCGTTCACCGCGAAGGCGTATTTTTTGATCTGCTCGATTTCCTCCTTCGTGGCCAGCTTCAGGGCCAGGGCGTGGTACTCGTTGAGGAGGGGGTCGCCCAGGTCGTCGTTTTTGTAGGAAAATTCGATGGTAGGCGCGTCAAAGACGATGCCCTCCTCTACGCCGTAGTGCTTGGCGAAGGAGCCGGCGGAGATATTGCGGATAATGACCTCCAGGGGGACAATCTCCACCCGCTTCACCAGGGTTTCCCGCTCAGATAACTCCTCCACAAAGTGGGTGGGAATGCCGGCCTTCTCCATTTTCGCCATCAGGCGGTTGGTCATTTGGTTGTTGATGACCCCCTTGCCCACAATCGTGCCTTTTTTCAGGCCGTTGAACGCGGTAGCGTCGTCCTTGTAGTCCACGATCACCAGATTGGGGTCCTCGGTACTGTATACCTTTTTGGCCTTGCCCTCGTAAATCTGCTCCAACTTCTGCATAATAAGCTTCCTCCTAAACAATATTGTATATTTTCATTCCTGTCCGGTCCAGCAGTAGGTGCACACCCGGCTCCGGTCCAGGCCGATGGCCTCCAGCAGTCCGTCCAGGGACTGATAGCCCAGAGAGTCAAACCCGAATTTCTCGCAGATGGTTTTCAGCATACACTGTCCCCGCTCGGTACGGGCGTCGGCGTACTCCTCCAGATGCAGCTGTCCCTCGTCCCCCTCAATCTCCTGGACGGTCCGGCGGGCCAGCAGGTCCATGTCCGAGTTCCCCCGGGAAAAGTTCAGATATTTGCAGCTGTACATAATGGGCGGGCAGGCGGAACGCATATGGACCTCCTCCGCGCCGGACTCGTACAAAAATTCCACCGTCTCCCGCAGCTGGGTCCCCCGGACGATGGAGTCGTCCACAAAGAGCAGCTTTTTGCCCTCAATCAGCTCCGGCACGGGAATCTGTTTCATCTTCGCCACCTGATTGCGGACGTTCTGGTCCGTGGGCATAAAGGACCGGGGCCAGGTGGGGGTGTATTTGACAAAGGGCCGGGCAAAAAACTTGCCGCTGCGATTGGCGTAGCCGATGGCGTGGGGCACGCCGGAGTCGGGCACCCCCGCCACATAGTCCACTTTGGGCAGATGCCCGTGGGCCACGTCGTCCCGGGCCATGATCTCCCCGTTCCGATAGCGCATCACTTCCACGTTGATGCCCTCGTAATTGGAGTTGGGATAGCCGTAGTAGCTCCACAAAAAGGCGCAGATTTTCATCTCCTTCCCCGCCGGGGACAGGGTTTCCACCCCGCCGGCAGTCACCCGGACGATCTCCCGGGGGCCCAGCTCATAGGCATTCTCATAGCCCAGCTTGTGGTAGGCGAAGGACTCGAAGGAGACGCAGCACCCCCCCTCTTTTTTGCCCACCAGCACCGGCAGGCGGCCCATTTTGTCCCGGGCGGCGATGATCTCCCCCGCCTGGGTCAAAATCAGCAGAGTCAAAGAGCCCCGAATTTCCTCCTGGGCGTGTAAAATGCCCTGGACCAGATCATCCTTCTGGTTGATCAGAGCGGCGGCCAGCTCGGTGGAGTTCACCTTGCCGGAGCTCATGGCCATAAACTGGTGTCCATGGTCGGAAAAGTACTTCTCCACCAGCTCCTCCGCGTTGTTGATGATGCCCACGGTGGTGATGGCGTACAGCCCCAGGTGGGAGCGCACCAGCAGGGGCTGGGGGTCGGTGTCGCTGATGCAGCCGATGCCGCAGCAGCCCCGGAACTCCGCCAGATCCTTTTCAAATTTCGTTCGGAAGGGGGTGTTTTCAATGCTGTGAATCTGCCGCTGAAAGCCCTTCTCCCGGTCGTACAGCACCATGCCGCCCCGGCGGGTGCCCAGGTGGGAGTGGTAGTCCACCCCGAAAAACAGATCCAGCGTCACATCGTTTTCCCGGGAAATCGCGCCAAAAAAACCGCCCATTTGCCCTGTCTCCTTTCCCCTACGCCTGAAGCTCCGCCTGGAGCCTGGCCTCTTTTGCGGCAATCTGGTCCGCCATCTCCCGCCGGGCCCCGTCCAGCTTGTCCGCCAGGGCGCCGCCCTCCACCGCCAGAATCTGGGCGGCCAGCACGGCGGCGTTTTTGGCCCCGTTGATGGCCACGGTGGCCACGGGGATGCCGCTGGGCATCTGAACGGTGGCCAGCAGGGCGTCCAATCCGTCCATGGCCCCGCCCTTCATGGGTATGCCGATGACGGGCAGGGTGGAGTTCCCGGCGAACGCCCCGGCCAGGTGCGCCGCCATTCCCGCCGCGCAGATCAGCACGCCGAAGCCGTTGGCCCTTGCGT
Source organism: uncultured Oscillospiraceae bacterium (assembly GCA_910588455.1). Taxonomy (GTDB): domain Bacteria; phylum Bacillota; class Clostridia; order Oscillospirales; family Oscillospiraceae; genus Lawsonibacter. Next base: position 61 of record CAJUPG010000032.1, on the reverse strand, counting down.
GTTTGGCGAAGTCCGCAGCGGCGGCGGGGGTGCGGTGGGCGCTGAGAATGTGGGCCTCGTA
>CAJUPG010000031.1 GCA_910588455.1 uncultured Oscillospiraceae bacterium | reverse complement strand
AACAGCCGCAAGCCCGGCCGGGCCCAGCAATTTGCCGAAAAGCTGGGCATCCCCTGCCAGGGCCACTCCGGCAAGCCAAAAAAGGCGGGGTATCTGCGGGCGATGGCGCGTATGGGCTGTACCTCGGAGCAGACCATTATGGTGGGGGACCAGATTTTCACCGACACCCTGGGGGCCAACAACGCGGGGATCGCGCCCCTGCTGGTACAGCCCATCCGGCTGGCCGGAAATCCGGGGCGCTACCTCCGGTACGCCGTGGAAACCCCCTTCCGGCTTCTGGGAAAAAGGAGGCCCTTTCTATGAGCGCAAAATTCGGTCCCGCCGGCAACTCCGACCGCTTTTCCAAAACCCACAAGTCCTCCCTGGCCGCGCCGAAATGGATTGCAGAGTTCGGCCTGGACTGCTACGAGTACCAGTGCGGCAAGGGCATTCATGTGGGCATGGATACCGCCCGTAAGGTCGGGGAGAACGCCGCCGCCTGCGGCATCTCCCTGTCCCTCCACGCCCCGTACTTCATCAACCTGGCCAATCCCGACCCGGAGGCCCTGAAAAAAACCATTGGCTACATCACCGGCGCCTGTGAAATCGCCGCGGTTATGGGGGCGGGCCGGGTGGTGATCCACTCTGGGGCCCTGATGAAGCGCAGCCGGGCCGAGGCCCTGGCCATTGCCAAAAAATCGCTGAAGCAGGTCGTCGCCGCCTGCGACAGCCAGGGGTTCGGGGAGATTGCCCTGTGTCCGGAGACCATGGGCAAAATCAACCAGCTGGGGGACTTGGAGGAGGTACTGGAGCTGTGCACCCTGGACGAGCGCCTGGTGCCCTGCATTGATTTCGGACACTTATACGCCCGCTCCCTGGGACGGCTGGGGGAGTACGGTCCGCTGCTGGACCGGGTGGAGGCCGTTTTGGGCCCGGACCGGGCCAGCCGGTTTCACAGCCACTTCTCCCACATCGAGTTCACCCCCAACGGCGGGGAAAAGTGCCACCGGACCTTTGCCAGCGACGGGGGCTTCGGCCCGGACTGGGCTCCGCTGGCGGCGGAGATTGCCCGCCGGGGCTGGTCGCCCACCTTCATCTGCGAAAGCGCCGGCACCCAGGCGGAGGACGCCAAAACCATGAAGGAAACGTATCAAGCCTGCTGCTTGGAGGAAATGTTATGAAGCAAGTGATTTTAGCCCTGTTGACCGCCCTGCTGGCCGTATCCGGAACCGCCGGGGAGCCCCTTCCGTCCTTGAACACCACCCCCCTGTCCTTCCAGACCACCACCCGGTTCGACCCGAAAACCAATGTGCAGCGCACCACCCTGGACCCCCAGGGCTGCGATTTGGAGGTCTACTTTGAGGTCCCCATTTTTGAGGAGGACGGGGCGGGCTACGAGCGGATCAACGCTTTTTTCTATGAGCTGAACGCCGCCTTTTTCACCCCCGAAAACGGAAATATCGAAACCCTCTGGCAGGGCGTCACCGTGCAAAACGCCGGCGATCCCCCCTACCACTACCGCCGGGACGCCCGGGTCACCACCCGGACGGAGCAGTTGGTCAGCGTCACCATCACCTATGACTGGTACGCCGGGGGCGTGGCCGACTACGGCAGCGACAGCTATACCTTCCGCACGGACACAGGAGAGCTGCTGGCCTTGACGGATGTGGCGGAGGGCTCGGAGGAGGAGCTGCGGGACATGATCGAAGCCGCCCTGAAGGAGCAGGACGGCGGCGCCGGGGTGGTGGAGATCGGGCAGGCCCGGACCAGGGCTCTGGACGAGTTTGAGTTCTATGTGCAGGATGGCCGCGTGTTCCTTCCCTTCGACAAATATGAGGCGGCCTTCGGGGCCTACGGCGGTTTTGTTGTGGAACTGCCCGCCGCCCTGAAAGAATTTTGAAAATTTTAGGAAATGAGGATTTTATGATGAATCATCTCTCCCAAATCGCCCAAGCGCTGCCGGAGCACGATCTGGACGCGATTTTGATCACCAGTGAGGCCGGGGAGCGGTATGCTCTGGGCTTTCACGGGGAGGGGGTGGTGCTGGTCACCCGGAAGGGGGCCCACTACTCCACCGACGGCCGGTATATGGAGCAGGCCCAGGCGCAGGTTACCGGGGCGGAGCTCTCCCTGGCCTACACCGGCAAGGGCCATATGTCCCTTGCCAAAGACTATATGAAAGAGCACCGTCTGGAGCGGGTGGGCTTTGAGAGCGGCCGGATGCCGGTGGACGAGTATCACCGCTGGGCGGAGCTGCTGCCCTGCATCCTCACCCCCGCCCAGGGTCTGCTGGACGGCCTGCGGGCGTCCAAGGACCCCCGGGAGCTGGAGGCCATGCGCCAGGCCCAGAAGATCACCGACCATGCCTTTGGAGAGATTTTGAACTTCATCCGTCCGGGCCGCACGGAGCGGGAGATTGCCGCCCGGCTGGTCTACGAGCTGCTGCGGCTGGGAGGGGAGAGGATGGCCTTTGACCCCATTGTGGCCGCCGGAGCCAACGGCTCCAAGCCCCATGCCCAGCCCGGGGAGCAGAGCGCGGCCCCGGGGATGTTTGTGACCATGGACTTCGGCTGCGTCTATGAGGGCTACTGCTCGGATATGACCCGGACGGTCTGCGTGGGACAGCCCACCCAGGAAATGGAGGAGGTCTACCAGGTGGTGCTGGAGGCCCAAAAGGCGGTACTGCAAAAGGCCAGGGCCGGTTTAACCGGCAAGTACCTGGATGGGCTGGCCCGGCAGGTGATGGAGGAGGCGGGCTATGAGGAATATTTTTCCCACAGCCTGGGCCACTCCCTGGGGCTGGAGGTCCATGAGAGCCCCGGCTTGTCCCACACCAGCGAAAAGCCCCTGCCCGCCGGCATGGTGACCTCCGTGGAGCCGGGGATTTACATCCCGGGCCGCTTCGGTGTGCGGATTGAGGATGTGGTGGTGCTGGGGGAGGAGGGCTGCGATAATCTGACCCGCTCCCCGAAAAATCTGATCGTTTTGTAAAATATTCTTGGTTCCCTCTTGCAAAAGGGAGGGAAATAGGGTAGAATAAATCAGTTCATTTTACACTTTGATTTTATATATGGAGGATGATTCCCATGGCAATGATTTCCGCCAGTGACTTCCGCAACGGCGTGACCTTTGAAATGGACGGCAAGGTTATGCAGGTGGTCGAGTTCCAGCACGTCAAGCCCGGCAAGGGCGCTGCTTTCGTCCGCACCAAGATGAAAAACGTCATTACCGGCGGCGTGACCGAGACTTCGTTCAACCCCACCGCCAAGTTTGAGCAGGCCTTTGTGGAGCGCAAGGATATGGAGTACAGCTACAACGACGGGGACCTGTACTACTTCATGGATATGGAGAGCTTTGAGATGACCCCCATCAGCAAGGATATGCTGGGGGACGCGTTCCGCTTTGTGAAGGAGAATATGAGCTGCAAGGTTATGTCCTACAAGGGCAGCGTGTTTGGCGTGGAGCCCCCCAACTTCGTGGACCTGGAGGTCACCGACACCGACCCCGGCTTCAAGGGCGACACCGCCACCAACGTGACCAAGCCCGCCACTCTGGAGACCGGCGCGGAGATTAAGGTTCCCCTGTTCATCAACCCCGGCGACAAAATCCGCATTGATACCCGCACCGGCGAGTATCTGGAGCGCTGCAAGGGCTGACAGCCCGCATGAGTAAGGAGGTTATTCTCATGACGATTTCCGAAAAAGTAGCGTATCTGAAGGGGCTGGCCGAAGGTCTGAGCCTGGATACGGAAAAATCCAAGGAGGGCAAGCTGATTTCCGTGATGATCGGCATCCTGGAAGAAGTGGCTATGTCCATTGAGGATTTGGAGGAGAACTCCCTGGCCCTGGGGGAAGAGATCGACACCCTGTCTGACGATCTGGCCGACGTGGAAAACGTGGTCTATGAGGAAGAGGATGAGGACGGCGATTTTTTTGAGGTGGACTGCCCCGAGTGCGGCGAGCCCCTGTGCATCGACGAGGATGATCTGGCTGAGGGGATGGTACAGTGCCCCGGCTGCGACTCCACCTTCTCCCTGGACCTGGTGGATGACGGCGATGTGGAAGAGGACGACGAATAAGCATAAAAAACCGGCGGAAAAATCCGCCGGTTTTTTCATTCCCCCTGCATGATCCGCAAAGCCTGCCGGCAATTTTCCACCTGGTTTACCTCATGGCTGCCGCCGTATTCTCCGTCTAAGGTCCAGGGCACCGGCCGGTCGCAGGTGAAGGTAATCCGGGAGGCGTGGAAGGACAGCAACGCCCCGTTGTCCAGGGGGGTCTGCCGGATCAGGGCCTGAAGGGAGGCCCGAACCTCCGCAATGCTGGAGGGCTTGCGCACCAGCACCACCTCAAAGTTGCCGTCATCCAGCACAACCTTGTCCGTGGGCAGGGCCTTCATCCCCCCCACGGAGATGGTGTTGCACACCATGCCGTAGTAAAAATCGTCCTCCAAAATCTGCTTGTCATCCACCTCCAGCCGCATATGGTAGGGGGTGATGGAGGGGATGGAGGCGATACCCGCCATCACATAGGCCAGGTGGCCGAAGGTATTTTTCAGATCCTGAGGGGTGTCGTAGGCCACCTCGGTAAACGCTCCGAAGGCGGCCACATAGATAAAGGGCCTGCCGTTGAGCTTGCCCACGTCCCAGGGCTTGGGGGGCTGGTCCCCCGCCGCCAGGGCGGCCGCTTCCAGCACCTTTTTGGGCAGGCGCAGGGTGGCGGCGCAGTCGTTGGTGGAGCCGAAGGGCACATAGCCCAGCACCGGCGGATGCTCCAGCTGGACCAGCCCCGCCGCCGTTTCGCTGAGGGTGCCGTCCCCGCCGGAGCAGACCACCCGGTCGAAGTGCCCGCCCAGCTCCATGGCAATGCGGGTGGCGTCCCCCTTGGCCTGGGTGGGCCGGACGGTGACCAGATAGCCCGCCTTTGTAAACGTGTCCAAAATCGCGGACAGGTCCCCCTTCACCTTTCCTTTGCCGGAGGTGGGGTTGTAAAGAAACAAAAGCTCTTTCATAGTGGAATTCTCCGTATTTTCCATGCCGTTTTTCCTCTCATTATAAGGATGCCTCAGAAAAAAACAAGAGGATTTTGTAAAATTTTGCTCAATCTGAACAGCAGCGGTAAAACTTCCTCTTGCGCAGCGGGGACAAAACGGGTAAAATAGCCTTCGACGTCCCATTTTGGGGAAAACAGGAGGAATTTGGGAATGAAACAAACCGTGCGCGCCGCCTTCCGGGCCACCATTCCCGTGCTGATGGGCTATCTGGCCATCGGCATCGCCTTCGGGCTGATGATGGACTCGGCGGGCTATTCCCTGCTGCTGACGGTACTGATGAGCGTGACCATCTACGCCGGGGCGGGGCAGTATCTGGGGGTGAGCCTGCTGGTGGCCGGGGTATCCCCGGTGCAGACGGCGCTGATGACTCTGCTGGTCAACTTCCGTCATATGTTTTACGGGCTGTCCATGCTGGAAAAATTCCGGGGCATGGGCCTGCGCAAGCTGTACATGATCTTCTCTCTCACCGACGAGACCTACGCCCTTCTGGCCAGCGCCCAGGCCCCGGAGGGGGTGCCGGAGAAGGACTACTACCTGGCCATCGCCCTTCTGGACCACAGCTACTGGATTGCCGGTTCCGCCATCGGCTTTCTGCTGGGCAGCGCCCTGTCCATCAACACCACCGGGGTGGATTTCGCCATGACCGCCCTGTTCGTGGTAATTGCTGTGGGCCAGTGGCGGGGGACCAAAAACCACCTGCCCGCCGCCCTGGGGGCTGCGGTCACTCTGGTGAGCCTCCAGCTGGTGGGGAAAGAAAATATGCTGATTCTGTCTCTGGTGGTCATTGCGGCCCTGCTGCTGGCCCTGCAAAGGAGGATGCCCGCCGATGAATGAGTTGATTTTAGTGCTGGTGATGGCCCTGGTGACCTTCGCCACCCGGGCCCTGCCCTTCGTCCTCTTCGACCACGGGGACCATCCGCCCAAGGCCGTGCTGTATCTGGGACGGGTGCTGCCCCCGGCGGTGATGGCCATGCTCATTATCTACTGCCTGAAGGACGTGTCCTTTCTGTCCCCCGGGGGATGGGTGCCGGCCCTGCTGTCCTGCGCGGTTGTTGTTTTGCTCCATTTGTGGAAAAACAATGATTTAATTTCCATTTTTGGGGGAACGATTCTTTATATGATTTTGATTCAGGCGGTGTTTGTATGAACGTGCTGGTCACCGGAGGCTCCCGGGGCATTGGGGCCGCGGCAGTCCGGCAGTTCGCCCGGGAGGGCTGGAAAACCGCCTTTGGCTACCGGTCCAGCCGGGAGGCAGCCCTGGCCCTGGCCCGGGAGACCGGGGCGCTCCCCCTCCAGGGCGACGTGTCCCGCCCGGAGGAGGCCCGGAGCCTGGTGGCGCAGGCGGAGGAGGCCCTGGGCTCTCTGGACGCCCTGGTGTGCTCCGCCGGCATCGCCCTGCCCATCCAGCTGCTCACCGACACCACCGACGAACAGTGGCGGCAGGTGATGGGCACAGACCTGGACGGGGTGTTTTACACCCTCCGGGCGGCGATTCCCGGCATGGTCCGCCGCCGCCGCGGCAGCATCGTCACCGTCTCCTCCATCTGGGGGGTGTCCGGGGCCTCCTGCGAGGTCCCCTACTCCGCCGCCAAGGCGGGAGTCATCGGCCTCACCCGGGCGCTGGCCCAGGAGCTGGGGCCCTCCCAGGTCCGGGTCAACTGCGTGGCCCCCGGAGTCATTGACACCCGGATGAACGCCGCTCTGGACGAATCCGCCCGGCAGGAGCTGGCGGACGGCACCCCTCTGGGCCGCTTGGGTACGCCGGAGGAGGCCGCCCAGGCCATCTGCTTTCTGGCCTCCCCCGGGGCGTCCTTTATCACGGGACAGATTTTGCAGGTTGACGGGGGAATTTTGCTGTAACCCAGTTGTCAACTGATAAAAAAACTGCTATAATATCTATGAATATACTTTTTGAAAAATTTTCCAGGGAGGGAGGGCGGACCCATGCCGCGCAATAAGGGATATGGTTCCTACCGGGGACGGGCCAGCTTTACCGACATTCTGCGCCTGATTGCCATTGTGCTGGCTGTTCTGGTGGCCTTGGCGGTGGCTCTGCTCATCTGGGGCCAGCAGTATATCGTATTTACCGACGACGGTCCCCAATTCCGCCCCCCCTTCTTCCGCAGTGAGGACCCGGACGGCAGCGGCTCCGGCGAGCATTTCAATATTGTGGACGCCAGCAGCTCCCAGAGCCAGCCGGACGCCTCCCAACCGGAGCCCGAGCCTGAGCCGGAACCTGTTTTACTGGCGGCGGCAGTCTCTCTGGAGGCGGTGGCGGACGGCTCCGCCCTCCAGCAGGTTACCCAGGCCGGCGGAAACGCCGTCCTTCTGGAGATGAAAAACGCCCAGGGGAAGCTGGGCTGGCCGTCGGAGCACTCCATGGCGGTGCAGGCAGGGGCCAATTACGGGGAAGAGATCCGTGCTCAGCTGGAGGCTTTGGGCCAGGGGGATGTGCCCCTGATTGCCCGGTTCAACTGTTTCCAGGACCATGCCCTGGCGGCCAGCGAGAGCTACGCCATCTTGTCCAACAGCGGCTATAAGTGGACCGATCCGGACAAAATACGCTGGAGTTCTCCCACCAACCCGCTGGTTCAGGATTATTTGGTGAACCTGATGGTGGAGCTGGCGGAGCTGGGCGTGGACGAGATTGTTCTGGAGAACTGGGGCTATCCCGATGAAGGCAATCTGAACTGGATTCGGGTCGGGGACGCCTACAACCCCGAGCAGCTGGACCAGATTGTGGAGAGCTTTCTGGCCCGGGCCCGCCGGGCGCTGGAGACCTATGACGTGAAGCTGTCAGTGCTGGTGGACCCGGCGGTATTGTCGGGAGAAAACACCCTCAGCGGACAGACGGGAGCCGCCATTGAGCGGTGGGCGGACCGGATTTGGGTCCGGCCCGGCAGTCCGGAGGACGATCTGGACGCTCTGCTGGCCCAGGCGGGTATTTCCAACAGCCAGGAACGGCTGGTGCTGGTGGGAAACCAGTTGGACTTCACGGCGGCCCGCCCCCAGGCGGGGCTGGCCCTGGTGGAACCGGTGGGGTGAGCCGTCTACCTCTTTGCCTCTTGACAAACGCTGCAAAAATATTTATAATCAAACGCGACAACTAAATCGTGTAAATGTCTTCAAGGCAGGGTGAAATTCCCGATCGGCGGTGACAGTCCGCGAGCGTGTAAACGCTGATTTGGCGCAACTCCAAAACCGACAGTATAGTCTGGATTTAAAGAAGGTGTGTTGAATTTGCCGGAGTCTCTCTGGCCGTCCGCACTGTTCTGTCCAGCCGTAAGCTGCCTTGACGACGTTGGTTCAATACACCGAAAAAAATAACACCTAAAGGCATCTGCGTGCGTTTAGGTGTTAATTCTTTTTCGGAGGTATGTTCCATATGAACCAGAAGACCAAAAAACTTACCGTACTGGGGGCCCTGTGCGCCCTGGCCTACGCCGCCACCGCCCTGGGGCGCGTTCCGCTGGTGCTCTTTTTGAAGTACGACCCCAAGGACATTGTTCTGGCTTTGAGCGGGCTGCTGTTCGGCCCGCTGACCGCCTGTGCGGCTGCGCTGCTTGTGGCCCTGGCGGAGCTGTTCACCCTCAGCGAAAATGGAATCCTGGGCTTTTTGATGAATGTGATTTCAAGCTGCTCCTTCGCCTGTACCGCCGCGCTTCTGGCCCGGAAACGGCCCGGGACCCGGGGCGCAGCAGTTGGCCTGCTGTTCGGGTGGGGTTGTATGGTTCTGGTGATGCTGTTCTGGAACTATCTCATTACGCCCCTCTACATGGGCATTCCCCGCGCCGCGGTGGCGGAGCTGCTGCTGCCTGCCTTTCTGCCCTTTAATCTGCTCAAAGGGGGAATCAACGCGGGGGTCACTCTGGTACTGTACCAGCCCGTGGCCCGCGCCCTGGCCCGGTCCAAGCTGCTCTAATTCTGCACATTCTCCGCGAACAGCCGGTCCAGATACTCGTAATAGGGGACCAGGAACCGGAACCCTTCCACGACCTCTCCGACCAGCGCCGGGGTATACAGAGGGCCGCCCCAGTCCTGTTCCCAGGTCAGGGCGAAGCTCTTGCTGTTGTACCAGGGGAACAGCAGCGGACCCGGATCCCCCTTGGGGCGCTTGTACATCCGAGCGTCCAGCTTGAAGCGCTCCTGCTTGTTCAGCCGCCGGGCCAGCTTCTCCAGGGGCTTGGGGTCCCGGTCAATGCGGGCGCGCAGACGGGCCATGATCTCCGGGGCAGCGTCGTAGCACCCCATTCCCATACCGCAGTACTCCGGGGCGATTTCAAAATAAAAGGCCGGACGGGCGGTCCAGCCCTCGCTGGGCCGCCGCAGGGTAAACCACAGATGATCCTTGTAAGGCCCCCGCCCGTGGAGCCGCCGGGCGTCCCGGTAGATGCGGCTGACGTGGAGGTTCAGTCCCAGCTTGGGAAATTCCTCCTCCATGGCGGCGGCCGCCTCTTCCCCCAGCTCCCGCAGAGGGGCGGCCGCCAGATCCAGATATTCCTGCTTGTGGGTCTCAAACCAGCCACGGTCGTTGTTCAGCCGGATGCCCCACAGAAATTCCTGCGTTTTTGGAGAAAAGCCTTGAAACATTACAAAAACCCGCTTTCTCTCAGATCGGATTCAAGTCCAGCTCCACCCCCGGGGGCGGAACGGTCACATCGGGTTCCTCGGGCTCCGGGGTCGCCGGATCCGGAGCTTCCGGGGTGTCCGGGTTGGCGGGAGCCTCCGGCGTGGAGGGCTGCTCCGGGGCGGGCGGCTTCCCGTTCACCCAGGTGGACGGGTCCCCGTCGGCGGGGTTGTAGAAATAGGTGTTGGGCCGCATTTTGTACTTGCTGCCCCCCATGTCCTGCTTTTCCAGCTCGTTGCCGTCCTTGTCGTAGATATAGCGGTAGGTGTGGGCGCTCCAGCCGGTGTAGGCGTACTGTTCCTTGTCCAGCACCAGACTGCCCCGGGCGACGCCGTCCTTGGGCTTATAGACCGTGGTGGGGGACACCTTGTCAAACACGCTGCTCTTGGGCACGGCATAGATGCCCTCGGGATTGGTGCCGTAGATTTTTACGGTGAGATACCGGGCTCCGTTGGAATCGTAGCTCTCGGTCACGATTTTAATGGGGTATTTGGTGCTGTTTTTAAAGCGGAAGTCCAAAGAACCGTAGTAGACCGTGGCATCCATGCCAAGGTCCACATAGCCGGTGTTGAACTGGTGACAGTGGCGCTCCACCACCTCCAGATTGGTGTGCAGCACCGCGTAATAGATGGTGGAGGAGGTCTGGCAGATACCGCCGCCGATGTCGTCCACCGACTCCCCCGCCTTGTAGACCGGGGCGTTCAGATAGCCCTTGTCCACGCTGCGGGACCCGGTGGTGTCGTTGTAGGAGAAAACCTCCCCAGGCAGGAGAATAATGTTGTTGCAGGCCTCGGCGGACAGCTTCACGTTGTATTTCCGGTTGGAGGACCCCCGGACCCGGGTGGTGCCCTCCCCCAGCAGGTCTTTGAAGAGGCTGGCCTCCAAATCCAGCCGGGTTACCTCCGGCTGGGTGACGGTAAGGGGGATTTTGAGGGTCTCCCCCTCCCCGATCCCGGCAAAGATCTGCTCCGCCTGGGCGGGGTCGAAGTCCAGACCAACCACGTGGTCGGTGACCTCCAGGGTTTCCGGGTCCATCTCAGCGGACTTGGCTTCGGTGTAAACCTCCCGGTGGATTTCCTCAAAATCCGGCTCCTCCGCCGGGGTCTGGTCGGTGGTCAGGTCCACCACCAGGGTCTGCTCTCCGGCGGCAAAGCCGTCGTTCAGCGCGTCCAGCACCTGCTGTTTGGCCCGGTCCCGGAGGATGGCCACCCCGGTAACCCCCCGGGTGACCAGCAGATCCTCCCCCTCCACCTTCCAGGTGGGCAGGGTGACTCCGCCGCCCACGGCCCGGTCAGCCTCGTCCAGCAGCGCGTCCAGCTGCCGCTCTCCGGCTTCGTCCAGGCTGAGGGACAGATCCAGCCGGTTCGCCCCCCCCAGCAGGCTGCGCAGATAGGCAAAGCCCTGGAGGGGAAAGCTCTCCCGGCCCTGGGCCATGGCCTGCTCCGCACTGACCGCGCCGTCTACCACGGCCCCGCCAGTGTATTCCCCGGACCAGTCCCCGCAGCGCAGCTGTACGGCGGTCTGATTCATATGGGCGCCCACCTGCTCCTCCACGGCGGCCTGGGCCTGCTCCTGGCTCATGCCGCCCACGGAAATGCCGCCCAGCTCCACGTTGGGCAGTACGGCGCTTCCTGTCCCCACATAGGCGCACAGACCCAGATAGCCGGCGGCCAATATACCAACCACGCCGGCGGCGATGCCCAGGGCAAGCTTTCCCCGGCCTCCCGCCTGCGGCTTTTCCACTCTTGCTCCTTCCATAGCTTCCATCTCCTCAATTATTTCAAAAACCGGCCTGCTTTCTTTCTATATATAGCAAACCACGTTTATTATAGCACCCAAATCCACCGCAGACAATTACAAAAAAGTTACAGTCTTATTTTTTCGACAGAATCAGCACGTTCCCTCCAAAAGCGCTGGTCTGTTTGGCAAAAATATCTAGTTAAGTATTGAAGCCTTTCTAATTTTATGTTAAACTATAACAAATCTCAAGTTTTTTCCAGCATGTGTGCAGGAGGCAAAGCCATGAAGCATTCTATTTTGTATTCCTCCAAATTTAAGTTGGTATTGTTCCTTGTTATTTACGTTATTTACGCTTTGTGGTCTCATTTCCTGTTTTGGGAGTTGAATTCATCTCTGAACATTACAACTCTTTGGCTGAATACCCATGTTTGGCTTTGTTACGATACTGCGTTAGTATTTGCGCTGGTAGCTGCATTTAAAGCCCGGGGAAAATTCAATAAGGTCAATCGGCTAAATAGATCCATAAAAACCCTTCTATATGTTTTTGTATTTGCGGTTCATATTGCCCATGCGGGGTTCTGCGGCTGGGTGGTTTATATGGTCCTGGAGCAGAATATGCTGCGAGCCGCTGTAACAGGCAGCGTGCAGCTCATATTGAATGCTGCGCTGTTAAATGTAAAACCGTTAACATGATTTGAGATGTATGGAACGAGCGGCCCGCATTGGGTGAAATGTGGGCTGCTCGTTATTTTTTGGGTTTACAATCCGGTCTTTTAGCGGTATGATAGGGGAAGAGCGAATTCTTCAGAGAATTTTAAGAAAAAATCAATCCACATTTTTCTTTTTCTATGCTAGAATAGAGCTGTCATTGCAAAGCAAGGAGGGTGTTGTATGGGAAACGACTATCAAAAGCCGAAAAACAGCGGCATGGGGGACTTCTTCTATTGGATTATGGCCCTGTGCTTCCTGGCCTGGTTTCCCCCCATCGGAATTATCATGCTGGTCACGCGGCTGTTCAGCGGAAATAAAAGGGAGAAAAAGGGGACCCGGGGCCGGCACCCCTACTATGTCCAGCAGGAGGCCCGCTATGAGGCCCCTGCCGGGGCCAGGACTGTGAACACCAGTGTGCCGTCCGCCCCGCCGGTCCAGAAGGATACCCGCGCCCCCCTGCAAAAGCGCATTCCCAACAAGGGGAAGGGGCTGATCCTCGGCGGCAGCATCACCATGGGCATTTTCCTCTTTGCCTTAACGATGGCGTTCGGAGATGCGGCGTATTATCTCTTTGAAGGAAATGTACGGGATTTTGTACGAGAGGCGATGGACCTGTGGCCCCTGGTGTGCTTCTCCGCCGGCGGAGCCGGAATGCTGTGGGCGGGTCTGCGCCAGCGGAAAAAGTCCAAGCGCTTTCGCCGCTACCTGGGCATGATCGGCACCCGCAAGACCATTTCCCTCAGCTCCATTGCCTCCGGCATGGGCTGCTCCATCGAGCGGGTCCAGGATGACCTGGAGGATATGCTGGAGGACGGCATCTTCCCGGCGGGCTATCTGGACTACGGCCGGGGCCAGCTGGTACTCACCCTGGACGGCATCCCGGAGGATGAGCCCGCCCCCAAGCGGGCGGAGCCCAAGCCCAAGGAGAGCCCCGCCCAGCAGGAAAACGCCGTGCTGGCGGAAATCCGGGCGGTGAACGACGACATCGACAACCCCAAGCTGTCTGCCCAGATCGACCGGATTGGGGTCATTACCGCGAAAATCTTCGACTACCAGAAGTCCCACCCGGAAAAGTCCCCCCAGCTCCACAGCTTTTTGAGCTACTACCTGCCCACCACCCTGAAAATCCTCCGGGCCTACGCCCAGCTGGAGGACCAGGAGGTTTCGGGAGAAAATATCTCCAGCGCCATGAAGCGCATTGAGGATATGATGGAAAAGGTCGTGGAGGGCTTTGAGAAACAGCTGGACCAGCTGTTCCAGGGGGATGTGCTGGACATCACCACCGACGTAGCGGTCCTGGAGCAGATGATGGCCAAGGACGGGCTGTCCTCCTCCCCCAGCGGCTTTACTCTGGAGCTTTGAAGCGCTCCTCCAGCATCTTCAACTCCCCCAGGGTGGATACGGAAATATTGCTCTCTAAAAGCCGCAGCTGGCTTCGGGCGGACATCTGATCCCAGTAGGACAGCAGCGCCGCGTCGTGGCCCACTACATCCTGGGGCAGACGGAAATACTGCTCTGATTTTGACATAAACACGCACACCTCCTCCACCAGTTTGTCCGGCGGAAGAGGTGTGCATTCTGTTTTTTAATTGAGAAAATCTTTCAATTTTTTGCTCCGGGAGGGGTGGCGCAGCTTCCGCAGGGCCTTGGCCTCAATCTGGCGGATCCGCTCCCGGGTTACGTTGAACTCCTTGCCCACTTCCTCCAGGGTCCGGGTCCGGCCGTCCTCAAAGCCGAAGCGCAGCTTGAGCACCTTCTCCTCCCGGGGGGTCAGGGTGGACAGTACGTCCACAAGCTGCTCCTTCAGCAGGGTGGCCGACGCAGCCTCCGCAGGCTCAGAGGCGTCCTCGTCGGGGATGAAATCCCCCAGATGGCTGTCCTCCTCCTCACCGATGGGGGTCTCCAGGGACACGGGCTCCTGGGCGATCTTCAAAATCTCCCGCACCCGCTCCACGGGCATATTCATCTCGGCGGCGGTCTCCTCCGGAGTGGGGTCGTGGCCCAGCTCCTGCAACAGCTGCCGGTTCACCCGGATAACCTTGTTGATGGTCTCCACCATATGCACCGGAATGCGGATGGTCCGGGCCTGGTCGGCGATGGCCCGGGTGATGGCCTGGCGAATCCACCAGGTAGCGTAGGTAGAGAACTTAAAGCCCTTGGTGAAGTCGAACTTCTCCACCGCTTTAATCAGGCCCAGATTGCCCTCCTGAATCAGGTCCAGGAACTGCATTCCCCGGCCCACATAGCGCTTGGCGATGGACACCACCAGACGCAGGTTGGCCTCCGCCAGGCGCTGCTTGGCCCGCTCGCCCTTTTTTACCAGGGACTCCAGCTCCCGGCGGACCTCGGCGGGAATCTCCTCCCCGCCCCGCTCCATCTCCGCAAGCTGCTCGGCGGCCTCCACGCCGGCGCCCATGGCCTTGGCCAGCTCCACCTCTTCCTCAGAGGTGAGCAGATTCACCTTGCCGATCTCCTTCAGGTACATCCGCACCGGGTCGTCGGTGCCGAAGGAGTCCACCAGGGAGTTGGGGTCCACAATCTCCTCCTCGGGAATCTCCTCCAGGGCCTCGATGGGGGGCGGGGCCTCGTCGGGGAGGTCCGGGATGTAGTCCTCTCCCACGGTGTCAATGCCCAGGTTTTCCAGGGTATCGTAAATTTTGTCCATCTGCTCGGAGCCGATGTCCATATCCTCCAGCACTTCCATCAGCTCTGCGGCGGACAGGCTGCCCTTCTTTTTTCCCCGCTCGAACAGATCCAGCAGCTTTTCGGAGCCGGCGACCCCCTCTACTGCCTTCATGACCTCCAGCTTGCCGGTCTCCATCCGGGCCAGGATATTTTTGTCCGGCTTCTCCGGGACGGGGGCGGTCTGCTCTGTCTTTTTGGTGCTCATGGCTTGTCCTCCATATACGCTTTCTTTTTTCGGTATTTTTCCCGCATCCGCAGCAGCTGCTCGTCCTCCGGCTGCGCCTTTGGCCGCAGTCTCTCTCCGCGGATCACCGCTATGTAATCGCCCAAGGCCTGGGCGCTGTTTGCCGCCGACTCCGGCTTGGAGAGCACCAGCGTCAAGTGGTCCATCTCCCGGCCCTCCAGCTCTCCGGCCAGGGCGGGCAGGCTGACGCTCAGGCCCTGGGCCTCCCGCCGCTGGAGCAGCGCAAATACCTTGCCCAGCAGGGGGGAGGAAAATTCCTCCGGCTTCAGCCCGTCCATCTCCCCCAGCAGCTGGGGGTCCTGCACGGCCAGGCGGAGAATGCCCTCCTCCGCCCGGGCGGAACGGAAGTTCTCGTAGTGCAGCTCCCGGGCCTGGGGCTGAAGCTGCGCTGCGGGGACCAGACTGCGCCGCTCCTCCTGCCTGCGCTGCTTATAGACCTTCCGGCGCAGGCGCTGCTTTACCTCCTGGGCCACCGCCTCCGGGGATACCCCCGCCAGCTGGGCCGCGTGGCCCGCGTAGATCTCCCGCTCCACGGGGCTTTGCAGTGCGGCCACCAGCTCCGCCGCCTCCCGGAGAAATTCCACCTTCTGGGCGTCGTCCTGCAGGCTGTATTTCTGGGCGATTTTTCCCAGACGGTAGTCCACGTGGTTCTCGCTCTTGTCCAGCAGGGCGGCGAAGGCGTCCCGGCCATAGGCCTTGATAAACTCGTCCGGGTCCTTGGCCCCCTGCATTTGCAGCACCTGGACCTCCAGCCCCGCCTTTTCCAGCAGGGGGATGGCCCGCTGGGCGGCGGCCACCCCGGCCCCGTCCCCGTCGTAGGCGATGACCGCCCGCTTAGCGTAGCGGGACAGGAGCTGGGCGTGGTCCCCGGTGAGGGCGGTGCCCAGGGAGGCCACGGCACTGTCGAACCCCGCCTGGTGCAGGGCAATGGTGTCCATATAGCCCTCCGTTAAAATAATCCGGCCGGCCTGGGACTTTTTGGCCAGATTCAGGGCGAAGAGGTTGCGGCTTTTGTTATAAACCGCCGTTTCGGGGGAGTTGAGGTACTTGGGGGTGGAGTCGTCCATTACCCGGCCTCCGAAGCCAATGACCTCCCCCCGGACGTTGATAATGGGGAACATCACCCGGTTCCGGAACCGGTCGTAGATCCGGCCGTCCTTGTTGTTGACGGCCAGCCCCGCGTCCAGCAAATCCCGCTTATCGTAGCCCTGCTCTCCCAGCGCGGCAATCAGCCCCTCCCACCGGTCAGGGGCAAAGCCCAGGCCGAACCGGGTCAGGGTTCCCCTGGACAGCCCCCGGCGGTACAGGTAGTCCAGCCCCTCCGCCCCCTCCGGACCGTAGAGCCACCGGTGGAAGCACCGGGCGGCCTGCCTGTTCAGCTCCAGCAGCTTCTCCCGGCGCTCCCGGCCCCCGGGAGAGGAGCCGCTGCCGGCGGGGACCTGCATCCCCGCCCGCTTGGCCAGCACCGCCACCGCGTCCTGGAAGGACAGGTTCTCCAGCTCCATCACGTAGTTGAAGGCGCCGCCCCCCTTGCCGCAGCCAAAGCACTTGTAAATCTGCCGGTCGGGGACCACATGGAAGGAGGGGGTCTTTTCGCTGTGAAAGGGGCAGCAGCCCCAGTAGCTGCTCCCCTTTTTGGTCAGGTGGACCGACTCGGACACCAGGTCCACCAGGTCGGTCCGGGCCAGCAGCTCGTCCAAAAATCGCTCTGGAATGGGCATACGCGCCTCCTTCCCGGTAGTTTTAGCCAAATTTGTGCAAAAATAACCCGAATTGCCCTATTTAACCGTCCAGCCGGCGGGGATGAACAGCCGGGTGTACTCCGCCACGGCGTAGGGGTCGGTCATGCCGGCGATGTAGTCGCAGGCCGCCCGCTCCGGCCCCTCCTCCGCCAGAATTTCCTGAAAATCCTCCGGCAGCCGGTCCGGGTTGTCCCGGTAGAATTGAAACAGCTGCTGGAGCATCCCCTGGGCCCGGCCCTCCTCCCCCTTGGCCAGGGGGTTGGTGTACACGCTGTCGAACATGAATGCCTTGAGCCGCAGCATGGCCTCCTCCACCTGGGGGGACTGGAGGATGCGCTCCCGGCTCTGGCTGGACGCGACCGCATCGGTGACCAGGGTGTGAATCCGGGCGCTGTGGGTAAAGCCCAGCACCTGGGAGCAGTCCAGAGGGATGTCGGTGGGGAAGATGACGCCCCCCCGCAGGGCGTCCTCAATGTCGTGGTTGATGTAGGCGATGTGGTCGGCCAGCCGGACCACCTGGCCCTCCAGGGTGGCGGCGTTCTGGCCCTTGGTGTGGCAGAGAATGCCGTTGCGGACCTCCCAGGTCAGATTCAGGCCCTCTCCGTTTTTCTCCAGCCGGTCCACCACCCGCAGGGACTGCCGGTAGTGGGCGAAGCCCCCGGGCATCACTTCGTCCAGAGCCCGCTCCCCGGCGTGGCCGAAGGGGGTGTGGCCCAGATCATGGCCCAGGGCAATCGCTTCGGTCAGATCTTCATTGAGCCGCAGGGCCCGGGCGATGGTCCGGGCAATGCGGGAGACCTCCAGCGTATGGGTCATCCGGGTGCGGTAGTGGTCCCCCTCAGGCTGTAAAAACACCTGGGTTTTGTGCTTGAGCCGCCGGAATGCCTTACTGTAGACGATCCGGTCGGTGTCCCGCTGAAAGCAGGTGCGAATGGGGCATTCCGCCTCCGGCCGCTGCCTGCCCTGGCTGTCTGCCGCAGGACAGGCCAGGGGCGAGAGGGCCTGCCGCTCATGCTCCTGGGTCTGTTCCCGTAAGGTCATCGGTGTATTCCCCCTGTCAATCGGCTGTAAAATCCAACCCATTTATTCATATACGCGCCGGAAGGCGAAATTCCTTTTTTTTCGGAAAATTTTTTGCAGAATTTTGCCCCCTCTTCCAGAGAGGGGGCGGGCTCAAATCTGAAAATCCTCATCCTTCAGCTTGCTGAAATCCGCCTTCACCGGGCGGGGGGGCACCCGCTTCAAAGGGTCGTAGCGGAAGGACCGGCAGCTGGACCCGGCGGACATAACCCCCTTTTTCTCACACACCACCTGCTCGTCGTTCAAGGGGCGGCAGCGGGTGCAGTAGACGCAGCGGGGCTCGATATGCTTTTGGAACAGATTCATAGCGGGGGCCTCCCTTGTGTTTCTGGACCCTATTATACACGTTTTTTTTCAAATTTTCTACTGCTTTTTTTCAGAGCCGCCACAGAAAGTCCCACAAAAATCAGCCACAGCCCCCAGGCCGTCCCCGCCGAAACCGACAAAGCCCGGGAGAACTCCAGCTGGATCATCCCATCCACCTGCTCGGCCAGGTAGGAGGAGACCGGCCGCTCCAGGGGCAGGAGCCGGGCCAGCCCCGCCGCCAGCAGGGCGGAGATCCCCCCGTGGAGGAGCTTTCCCGCAAAGTAGGTCCTCATGGACAGGCCGCTGTCCTCCAGGAAGGACAGGACCTGGCAGTGGACGGACAGTCCCGCCCAGCCCAGAATAAAGGCCGCCATGGACAGCCGCCCGGACAGGGTCCCCTCCCCGGTCAGGGAGGACACCCCGGAGGAAATTTCCAAAAGGCCGGTGAGCAGCTTCCGGGCCCAGACCTCCGTCAGCCCCAGGGGAGCCAGCAGGGCGCACAGCCCCCCCGCCAGAGCGTCCAGCACTCCGGACAGGGCCAGCAGCCGCAGCACCACCGTGAAGAGCAGCACAAACGCGCAGATGTTCAGGCAGGAGGTGAGGCTCCCGGCTACCGACCGGGCGAAGGCGGCGGGGAAGCGCACCGTCTCAAACTGAATCCGGTCCGTTTTTCCCCGGCCGGGACCCTCCCGGGGCTTGTAAAACCGGAACAGCACCCCCACGCAGAGAGAGGCCAGCAGATGAATCAGGTAGAGCAGCAGGCCGATCTTCCCACTGGCGAACACCCCCGCCCCCACCACGCCGAAGATGAAGGCGGGACCGGAGTTGTTGCAGAAGGCCAGCAGCCGCTCCGCCTCCGTTTGAGAGCACTGGCCCTTCTCGTACAGGGCGATGGCGGTCCGGGCCCCCACCGGGTATCCCCCCACGAACCCCAGCGCCAGGGCGGAGGCGCAGGCCCCGTTGACCCGGAACAGGGGCGCCATCACCCCCTCCAGCAGGCGGCCCAGATACCGGGACAGTCCCAGCTCCACCACCAGAGAGGCCAGGGCAAAAAAGGGAAACAGCGAGGGGACGATCACGTTGGCGCACAGGGAGAGGCCGTCCCGGGCGGCATCCATGCTCTCCTGCGGGTAGCGCATCAGCGCCAGCGCGGCGCACAGCAGCCCCGCCCCCAGCAGCCAATCCCGATATTTTGCCAGCAGACGGCCCATACACATCCCCTCCCTGTGGGGAAGTATATGGGGGGATGAGGGAAATCTTGCCTGTCCCGGGAAAATAGATTGTGCTGGCCCGCTTTGGCGCAGCTGTTTTTGCGGGATTCTTTCCTCGGGGGATACATTCAGCTGTCCATATAAGTTGCCGCAAGGATCAGCTCAACACAGCGGTCGATCCCCAGCTTGCTGCTGTTCAGACAGAGGTCATAATTTGCCGCCATCCCCCACACCTGATCGGTGATATGCTTGTAGTAGCTGGAGCGCCTCCTGTCCCGGTCTTTGACATGGCTTCTGGCAGCGGCAGCGGAAATTCCATGTTCCTCAATGACACGAGCGGCCCGGTCCTTCAGCTCGCCGGCAATGAATACATGGAAGCAATCCCGGCGCTCTTGCAGAATGTAATCGGCGCACCGCCCCACAATTACGCAGGAGCCTTTATCCGCCAGTTCCTTAATCAATTCTGTCTGGTAGGCATTGATCTGGTCCGGCAGGACCATACCATCTTTCTGGCTGACGCTATATGCAGAGTACCCCCGTGACGAAACACTGGTGAACAGACTGCTGGCGGAGGAGTATTCCCCCTCCCGCCGCACAGTCTCAGCGGACAGCCCGCTGCGCTCCGCCACGATCTGCACCAGCTTTTTGTCGTATAAGGGGATGCCCAGCCGTTCCGCCACGGTTTTCCCGATGGTATGGCCTCCGTTGCCGCACTGACGCCCAATGGTAATGATACATTTTTTCATTGCTTTGCCCCTTTTCCAAAAATTTTCTTCCAAGAGAACATTTGTCAAGGGGGATTTCATCATAAAGATGAAATCCCCCTTGAATAAAATGGAAGCGGTATATTAGACGACATTCTCACCTAGGATTATTTTGGGCATTGTAGTTAAACAACGATTCCAACGCTTATAAAATTTCTCGATACCAAGCTTAGATACTCTTGCATGGACCTCTTCGTTTTCCAATACCCAATATAGCACATATGTTACTTTACCAATATTTCTTGTAAGGCGAATAGGTAATTCGCCCTCTTTAACTGCACTAAAATCTTTTTGTCGGTGAGTACGCTTTATGTAATGCACATCAATAACACCATCTTGTTCCAAATAAAATTCAGACACTTCTTTCATCAGTTCTTCAATTTCATCTATCTTAGTTAATTTCGCTTCATATATACATATCTCATTAAACATATCTCCCCTCCTCAAATTCTGAGTTTATGAAATTGATATGAGCAAAGTATACCACAATTGCAAGCGCCGTTCAACTCTCAATTATCGGCACTGATAGTAGCGGCAAGCAATGCGCCGGTATATACCCGGCGCAGCTTGTTGGGGGTCGACGGCCCCCAAACTCCCGGTGCATCGGCGCAGCCCCGCCCGATGCACAAGCCGCCGGTGGCGTCTGCTGGCCTGTCCATACTGGGCAGG
>CAJUPG010000030.1 GCA_910588455.1 uncultured Oscillospiraceae bacterium | reverse complement strand
GGCTTGCAGGCGGACTGGCCCAGGCCGCACAGGGCGGTCTCGCTGATGGTGGAGGACAGCTCCTCCAGCAGGTCCAGATCCTCCAGAGAGCCCTCATTGTTGACGATGCGGGTCAGAATCTCCAGCATCCGGCGGGTGCCCTCCCGGCAGGGGACGCACTTGCCGCAGGATTCGTTCTGGGTAAAGTTCATGAAAAACCGGGCCACCTCTACCATGCAGGTGTCCTCGTCCATGACCACCAGACCGCCGGAGCCAATCATGGCCCCCACTTTTTTCAGGGAGTCGAAGTCCAGGGGCATATCCAGGTGCTCCTCCGTCAGACAGCCGCCGGAGGGCCCTCCGATCTGCACGGCCTTGAACTGCTTGCCGTCCTTGATGCCGCCGCCGATGTCGAAGATAATCTCCCGCAGGGTGGTGCCCATGGGCACTTCAATCAGCCCCGTGTTCACCACGTTGCCCGTCAAAGCAAAGGCCTTGGTGCCCGGGGAGCTCTCCGTACCGATGGTTTTGTACCAGCCGGAGCCGTTCTGAATAATCAGAGGCACGTTGGAGAAGGTCTCCACGTTGTTCAGCACCGTGGGCCGGGCCCACAGGCCCTGTTCCACGGTCCGGGGGGGCTTCACCCGGGGCATACCCCGGTTGCCCTCGATGGAGGCGGTCAGGGCGCTGCCCTCGCCGCACACAAAGGCCCCGGCCCCCCGGTTCACGTGGAGGCGGAAGGAGAAGCCGCTGCCCAGGATGTTGTCCCCCAGCAGCCCCAGCTCCTCCGCCTTGGCGATGGCGGTTTTCAGCCGGGAGACCGCCAGGGGGTACTCGGCCCGGACGTAGATATAGCCCTCGTCGCTGCCCGCCGCCACGCCGGCGATGAGCATTCCCTCAATGACGGAGTGGGGGTTTCCTTCCATGATGGACCGGTCCATAAACGCGCCGGGGTCTCCCTCGTCGCCGTTGCAGACCACGTATTTTTTGCCCTCGGGCTGCTTGCGCACGCTGTCCCACTTCCGGCCGGCGGGGAAGCCGCCGCCGCCACGGCCCCGGAGGCCGGAGTCGCTGATTTCCTGACAGATCTGCTCCCGGGTCATGTGGAACAGGGCTTTTTCCAGGGCCGCGTAGCCGCCCCGGGCAATGTACTCGTTTATGTCCTCCGCGTCGGTGGTGCCGCAGTTGTGCAGGACCATCCGGTGCTGCTTCTCGTAGAAGGGAATTTCCTCGTGCTTGGCGTAGGTCTTGCCATCCAGCTCATAAAGCAGACGGGGAATCACCTGCCCGCCGATGATGGTCTGCTCAATAATCTCGTCGCAGTCCTCGGGCTTTACGTGGATATACATGATGCCCTGGGGCTCGATGTGCAGCAGGGGACCCATCTCGCAGAACCCGTGACAGCCGCTGCGCTTCAGATAGAGGCCGTCGCCCTTGGGCTCCCGCACGTCCTCCTTCTGGCTCTCTTCCTGGAGGCCCACGTACACGTCCAGTCCCCGGCGCTCACACTCCGATTTGATATAGTCGTAGATTTGCAGGGAGCCGCCGGCGATGCAGCCGGTGCCGGCGCAGATGAGTACCTGCTTCTTCTGGCAGCGCAGGGCCTCCTCAGACTTGATGCGCAGCACCTGAAATTGTTCTCTGGTCAATTTAGCCATTGGCGCGCTCCTCCTTTCGCAGCTGCTCCAGCAGGTCGATGGCCAGCTCAGGGGACATCTTGGCGTGTACCTCGTCGTTGATGGTCACCACCGGGGCCAGGCCGCAGGCCCCCAGACAGGCCACCGTCTCCAGGGTGAACAGCCCGTCGGCAGAGGTTTTCTGCTTGCCCTCCAGCTCCAGATACTCGCTGATGGCGTTGAAAATGGGCTGGGATTTGCGCACATGGCAGGCCGTACCATCGCAGACCTTGATGATGTATTTCCCCTTGGCCTCCAGGGAAAAATTCTCGTAAAATGTCGCGACGCTGTAGACCTTGGCCACGCTGATGCCCAGCTTTTCGGCGATGCGCTCCAGCACGTCGGCCCGCAGATATTTGTACTCGCTCTGGATGTCCTGCATGATGGCGATCAGATTCGCCTTTTGACACCCATAGGAGTCAATAATCTGCTCAACCCGGTCCATAGAGATAATATTTGACATAATATGGATCGACCTCCCTCGATTTTTTTCGCAGCAGCCGCTTTATCATATCATATCTCTTTGCACAAATCTACACTTTTTTATCAAGTAAGTTTTGCATCTTTTGCATACAATTTACGCAATCAAATTTTCATTCCAGAATCTGGCCGGTGAGCTCCCCGCCGGCGCTGCCGGTGATCCGCACCCAGACAAAACGCCCCGCCTCCACCGGCTCCGGGGAGGTGAACAGCACCCGGCCGTCAACCTCCGCCGAATCGGCGTAGCTGCGCCCGGCCCACAGCCCCGCCTGGCTGTCGAAGCCCTCGCACAGCACCTCCAGAGTCCGGCCCAGCTGGCTCTCGTTCCACTGGTCCATAATCCGGGACTGCAAATCCAGCAGCAGCTCCACCCGGTGCCCGGCGGTCTCCGGGTCCACCTGGCCCTCCATTTTGGCGGCCAGGGTCCCCTCCTCCGGGGAGAACTGGAACACCCCCACCCGCTGGAGCTTCTGCTCCTGGAGGAATTCGCACAGCTCCTCAAATTCCGCCTCCCCCTCGCCGGGCAGGCCGCAGATGAGGGAGGTGCGGAAAATCACGTCCGGCATGGCCTGGCGCAGCTTGGCGAACAGGTCCAGCAGGTCCTGCTTGGTGTTCCGGCGGCGCATGGATTTTAAAATGCCGTCGTTGCAGTGCTGGATGGGAATGTCCACATAGTGGAGAATTTTCTTCTGCCGGGCCATGGTCTCAATCAGCTCGCCGGTGACCGCCTCGGGGTAGAGGTAGTGCAGGCGGATCCAGTGGAAATCCAGCTTGCAAAGCTCGTTCAGCAGGGTGGCCAGAGAGGTCCCGTCCTTCCGGTCCTGGCCGTACCGGGTGATGTCCTGGGCGATGACAATCAGCTCCTTCACCCCCCGTTCCGCCAGGGATTTGGCCTCCGCCAGCAGAGCCTCCTGCTTCCGGCTGCGGTAGGGCCCCCGAATCCGGGGAATCACGCAGAAGGCACAGGCATTGCTGCACCCCTCGGCGATTTTAAGAAACGCCGTCCAGGGGGGCGTGGTGACCACCCGCTCCCCGTCGTCATAGGCCTTACGCACATCCTCAAAATATTCCGGACGTCCTCCCGCCATCACATTCTCCACGGCCCGGACCACATCGGTGTAGCTGCCAGCCCCCAGCATCCCGTCCACCTCCGGCAGCTCCTGGGCGATGTCCTCCCGGTAACGCTGGGGGAGACATCCGGCCACCAGCAGCTTTTGCAGCTTCCCCTCCTGCTTGAGCTGGGCCAGCTGCAAAATGCTGTCGATGGCCTCAATTTTGGCAGACTCAATAAAGCCGCAGGTGTTCAGCACGGCCACGTCCGCTCCCTCCGCTTCCCCGGTGATCTGGTGCCCCGCCTGGCGGCACAGGGCCATCATCTGTTCGGTATTGATTAAATTCTTGGAGCAGCCCAGGGACACAAACGCAATTTTATAACCCAAAACACAGTCCTCCTCACCGGTGATAGCCGATGTATTTTTCCCAAACGTCCCCCTGGGCGCATTCCCCTACCTTATAGAACCCATAGGTCCGGAAAAAGCCCAACGCTTCTTCGTTCACCCCACAGAGGCGTAAGTACCGGCGGCCCAGGGGGCGGTAGACAGAGACCGCCTGCCCCAGCAGCTGCACCCCCAGGTTTCTGCCCCGGAATTCCGGCTCCAGCTCCAGATGGGCGATATGGCCGTTCTGCTCCTCCGCCTCCCGGTCCGGCTCCAGCTCCAGCCGCCCGGCGGGCCGGTCCCCGGCGAAGGCCAGCCAGAGGCCGGGGCTGGGGGACTCATAGCGCAGGTTCACGTCCTCCGCCTTGCTGTCCTTGCGCCACCAGAGCTGTTTTTTCAGGGTGGACAGCTCATCGGGCACGTGGGAGGCGTCCCCGATGTAGTCCACTGCAAAAGCAGACCCGTCCCAGAGCAGCTTGGTCACGGCGGTGTTGTCGCTGTGGCCCAGGGTGTGCCACTGGTCCGGGGGCAGGTTTTGAATCCGGGCCACCCCCTGCCGGATGGCGGTGCCGTGGCTGAATACGGCCACACTCTGGTCCGGGTGGACCCGGGCGATGCGGGTGAGGGACCGCACGAGCCGTTCCCCCACCTCCTGAAATCCCTCCCCGCCGGGCCGCCGCCAGGCGGGGTCGCTGTGATTGAACCGGGCCATATCCTCCGGGTCCGCCCAGCGGGCCTGGCCGAAGGGCACGTCCTCCAGATCCCCCATTTTAATCTCCCGCAGGTCCGGGTCCGTCCGGAGGGGGAGGTTTTTGGGCACATAGACCGCGCGGGCGGTGGTCATGGTCCGGTATAAGTCGCTGGAGTACACCGCGTCGATGGGAACGTCCGCAAAGCGCCGCTCCAGGGCCTCAATCTGCCGAAACCCGCTGTCGGTAATCAGCGCGTCGTACCAGCCGTGAATGCGGCGGTACAGATTGCCCTCGGCCTCGGCGTGGCGTACTAAGTAAATCGTTGTCATACTCTTACCTGCTTTCGTGTTTCTCGCCCTTCATCTCCACATGAATCAGCAGAGACAGCAGGGCCCGCAGTAAAATCACCGCGCCTAATACCATCAGCTCGTTCAGGTCCCGGACCAGAACGGTTTTTAAAATCTCCGCCGCCATTTTGAATTCCAGGCTGGTGGCCAGACCGTCGGCCAGATCAAATTTGACGTTGCAGGGATTTTTTTTGACAAATCCCCAGCAGTACCGCCAAAAGGCCCGGCAGGTGGTCACCGCCACCACAAAAATGCCCATCAGCTCACAGATTCCAATGATGGTCGGCAGACATAGCTCAATCATATGCTCCAGCATGGCTTACCGCCTCCTTACCAGGGCTTTACGCCGCCGGTCAGCTCCCTGACGGCTTCCAGCCCCTGCTGCCGGGCCAGCCGGGCCAGCCCGTCCCGGACCTTCAGGGGCGCAAAGGGATCGGCAAACAGCGCCGTCCCCACGGCTACGGCGCTGGCCCCCGCCAGCATCAGCTGGGCCGCGTCCGCCCCCTTGGACACGCCCCCCATCCCCAGAATGGGGAGCTTTACCGCCTGGGCCGTCTCCCAGACCATCCGCACCGCCACCGGCAGCACCGCGGGGCCGGACAGTCCGCCGGTGTTCATCTTTAAAATCGGGCGGCGGGTGTTTACGTCGATGCGCATTCCCCGCAGGGTGTTGATGAGGGAGAGCGCGTCCGCCCCGGCCCCTTCCACCGCCCGGGCGATTTCGGTAATATCCGTCACGTTGGGGGAGAGCTTCACCATCACCGGAACCTGTTTGGCGTGCTTTTTGGCGGTTTCGGTGACCTCGGCGGCCAGATCCGGCCGGGTGCCGTAGGCCAGTCCCCCCGCCTTCACATTGGGACAGGAGATGTTTACCTCGATCATGTCCACCCCCGCGTCCGCCAGCTTTTCGCACATGATGCCATATTCCTCCGGGGTATTGCCAGAGATGTTGGCAATGACTTTTGTATCAAACTGCCGCAAAAAGGGCAGCTCCTCCGCGATAAACCCGTCCACGCCGGGGTTTTGCAGGCCCACGGAGTTGAGAATACCCATAGGGGTTTCGGCAATGCGGGGGGCGGGGTTGCCCTCCCGGCGGTGGAGGGTCAGCCCCTTGGCGCAGATGCCCCCCAGCTCCGACAGGTTGTAGAACCGACCGTACTCCCGGCCAAAGCCAAAGGTGCCGGAGGCCACAACTATGGGGTTTTTCAGGGTCACCCCCGCCAGATTCACAGACAGGTCAAGCATTCCAATCCACCTCCTCCGCCTTAAAGACCGGGCCGTCCTTGCACACGTGCTTCCGGGTGCCGTCCGCCATGTCGCAGGCGCACACCAGGCACGCCCCTACGCCGCAGCCCATCCGCTCCTCCATAGACACCTGGCAGGGCACGCCGGATTCGGCGGCGGCCTTTGCCACGCTGCGGAGCATGGGCTTTGGCCCGCAGGCCAGCACCCCGTCATAGGCCCGGTCCCGGGCCAGCTCCCGGCGGACCAGCTCGTCTACAAAGCCGTGGCGGCCCAGGGAACCGTCGTCGGTGGCCACCAGAATTTTGGCGCAGTCCCCCTCAAAAATATCCAGCAGCGCCGCTTTTTCCTTGGAGCGGAAGCCCAAAACGGCGGTGGACCTGCCGCCAGTGTACTGGGCGCAGCCCCGCATGGGGGGTACGCCGATGCCGCCCCCCACCAGAAGATAGCGGCCCTCCGGATTGATGTCGAACCCGTTGCCCAGCAGCCCCAGCACATCCACGCTGTGGCCCACAGGGCGCCCGGCCAGCCACGCGGTGCCCTCTCCCCGGACCTCAAAAGCAATGGACAGGGTGTCCTCCGGCGTGTCCTCCTGGCAGGAGCACACGGAGATGGGCCGGCGCAGCAGCCGGGACTGGCCGCAGTTGATGTGGACGAACTGGCCTGGCGCCCGGAAGGAGGTGCGGACCATATCCCCCACCTCCAGGACCATGAAAATCGCGTCGCCCAGGGTCTCCTTGGAGACGATCCTGCATTTGTGTTCCAGCTTCAAAAAATCACCGTTCTTTCTAACCCTCTTTTTTGTCGTTCTTCTTGCGCTTATGCTCCCGGATTCCAACCACCGCGGCCGCAGCCACGCCGGCGGCCAGGAACAGGAACAAGAACAGATTGTAGCTCACCCAGACCAGGAAGTCCTGGCCGCCCTGGACCAGTCCCCGGAAGCTGGACTGGAGGCCCGCCAGCATCTGCGCCCCCAGAGAAGCCGTATTGCCCACCTCCTGGGTCACCTGGCCCACCTCGCTGAGGTAAATGCGGAAGGTGGCAAAATTGATGAGCCCGTCATAGCGGTTCAGGTCGGAGGAGTAGGACTCGATCTGATACTCCACCTCGGACAGGGCGCTCTCCAGGGCGATGATGTCCTCCATGGTCTCCGCCTTCTCCAGCAGAGCCAGCAGCCGCTCCTGCTTGGTGCGCTGGGTTTTAAGCCGGGCCTCGATGTCATAATACTGCTCGCCCACGTCCTCGCTGCTCTCGGTGCTGTTGGTCACATAGCCCAGGTTCCCCGCCCCGGAAAAGAACTGGCTGTACTTGTCCGACGGCACCCGGACCACGTACTCCCCGGACCGGCTGGCGTAGGCGTCCCGGCGGCCGCCGCCATAGAGGGAGGCGTTTTCAAAGTAGCCGCCGCAGTCCCCGACCAGCTTGTTCAAAGCCTCCACGCTCTGGTCGAACTGCTCGGTCTGAATGTTCAGCTCCGCCCGGCGGATGAGCTTGGCGTTGGGATTTTGGTAGACGGCGCTGTCGATCTGGCCGCTTCCGGTGACAAGTTCCTCCGCATAGTCCTGGAAGCCGGAATCCGTCTCGGCGGGGGCGCTGGCGGCGGGGGAATTTCCGCCGGAGGGGGCCGTCGCATTACCGCCGCCGCCGCAGGCGGAGGCCAGCAGCAAAAGGACCAGACAGAGGGCAAGACAAGTTTTCTTTTTCATGGGAAATCCTCCTTTTTAATAATCTATCAATATAGACGTAAAAAATCCCGTGATGTTCCTCTCATTTCTTGATTTCGTCCCAATATTTTTTCGCTGCCTGCTCGGTTTTGTTGTCGCCGTACTGATAATATACCTTGTTTTTGAGCCCGTCCGGCAGATACTGCTGCTGCACCCACCGGCGGGGGAAGTTGTGGGGATATAAATACCCCTGCTCCCGCTCCTGGCCGGCGGAGTCGGCGTGGACGTTCTGCAAATGCCGGGGGATGTCCCCGGTTTTTCCGGCCCGCACGTCGGACAGGGCCCTGTCGATGGCCATACAGGCGGTGTTGGACTTGGGGGCGGTAGCCAGCAGAATCACCGCTTCCGCCAGGGGCAGCCTGGCTTCAGGCAGGCCCAGCTGCAGGGCGCTGTCCACGCAGGCCTTCACAATGGGGACCGCCTGGGGATAGGCCAGGCCGATGTCCTCGCTGGCGGAGCACAAAATCCGCCGGATGGCGGTAATCATATCCCCCGCCTCCAGCAGACGGGCCAGGTAGTGCAGCGCCGCGTCCGGGTCAGAGCCCCGCATGGACTTCATCAGGGCGGAGGCGATGTCGAAGTGGGCGTCCCCCTCCCGGTCGTAGCGCATGGCGGATTTTTGGGCGGCGGTCTGGGCGTCGGCCAGGGGGATTTCCAGAAACCCCTCCCGGACCCGGGCGGCGCCCGCCAGCAGCTCCAGGGCGTTCATGGCCTTGCGGATATCCCCGCCGCAGGCGCTGGCGATGTGCTCCTGAACCCCCTCCTCACAGTGGATGGGCGTTCCCAGCCGGTTTTCCAGGATGGACAGCCCCCGCCGGACGGCAGGCAAAGTCTCCTGGGGGGTGATCTGCTTGAATTCAAAGACGGAGGCCCGGGAGAGCACCGCCCCGAACACGTAGAAGAACGGATTTTCCGTGGTGGAGGCGATGAGGGTAATCTTGCCGTTTTCCATGAACTCCAGCAGGGATTGCTGCTGCTTTTTATTGAAATACTGAATCTCGTCCAGGTAGAGCAGCACCCCCTCCGGGGCCATCAGGGTGCCGATCTGTTCTATGATGGCCTTGATGTCGGAGATGGAGGCGGTGGTGGCGTTGAGCCGGTGGAGGGGCCGGTGGGTCTTTTGGGCGATGATGTTGGCTACGGTGGTCTTGCCTGTGCCGGAGGGGCCGTAGAAAATCAGGTTTGGCACGTCGCCCCCCTCGATGATGCGGCGCAGAAGGCCGTCTTTGCCCAAAATATGCTGCTGGCCCACCACCTCGTCCAGAGTTTGGGGCCGGATCTCGTCCGCCAGCGGGCGGTATGCCATAAAAACACTTCCTTATGTTCGGTTATACTGCACATCCTCCAGGGGCGGAAGATGGTACAGGGCCTCCTCCGGGTCGTCCGGCCAGAGCTGGGCGCGTATCTGCACTAAAGTCTCCTCCCCGAAGGAAAAGTGATACTTTGGAACCAACGCATCCGTAAAGTAGAGAATATCATATAATTTCTGCATATAGTCGGCATACAGGCCGGCCTGCCGCCAGACCGAAACGTAAGTGTACATAGAACCATACCAAACAGCGCTGCCTCTCTCTGCCGGAGGGGTATCCGGCTCGCTGTGCAGGAACATCAGCTGTTCCAGAAGCTGGGCCTGCTGGGCAGCCAGGGCGGAATATTCCTCTTTGAGCGCCTCGTCCTCAGGGTACTGCCCGCTGCCCACCTGAGACAGAAACGCGTCCAATTCCATCTGCCAGGCCAGAAGTGCCCCCTGAGCCTGACACCACATATCGTAGGTGCTGTAAAAATTCGGGTCCTGAATCAGCCGGTCAAAATATGCGTCGATGGGGTTTTCCGTAAAACGCGTAAGATCCGAAGGTGCAAGGGCGGTGAGCTTTTCCTCATAGACGGCGCATTTTTCCTCCAGCTCCGCCTGCTTTGGGGACATCACCGCATAGACCCCGCCGCCGGCCAGCACAGCGGCCAAAAACATCCACAATATAGTTTTTACTGCGTTTTTCATAGCGGTACCTCCGATAGTTGACAAAGTGTTTTTTTGGTGAGCCGGTTGCACAGCGCCACCGCCCGGCCCACGCCAACCATTGCCGCCAGGGTCCCGATCCCAACGCCAATCACCCGCCCGGCGGCGGCAAGGCTCAAAATACAGGTGAAGGTGACACAGCACACGTCAAACACATTTTTGCCCAGGCCTTGGTCCCACCCGGCCTTCTGGGCGATGGCCTGGACGATGCCGTCCCCGGCGTTGGGGGACAGGCGCATATTCACCGTGAGAGACACCCCGATGCCAGTGCAGAGAATGGCCAAAAGCAGGAGAACAAGATTCAGAATCATGGGGCTTTCGGCGCAGTCGTAGGCGATCCGGGCGGAAAACAGGTTCAAGAAGCGGCTGAACACCAGACTCACCACCAGCTGCATCAGGGTGGCGGGCCACTCCCTCCGGGGGCGCAGGAAGAGCTGGACCAAGACGAACAGAGCGTAAAGCCAGAAGGTGGCATCCCCGAAGTTCAGGCCCCAGATTTCAGAAATGCTGTAGGCCACGGAGACAATGGGGGAAACTCCCAGTCCGGTTTTGGTGTTCAGTGTCAAGCCCAGGGCCAGAATAATCATGCCCAGAATGTAAAAGCCCCAGCGGTATAACTTCGGCTTCATTGGCGCACGAACCCCAGATAGCGGGTGCCCTGGAAGGTCAGCGTTCCTACGTCCCCCTCCACCAGCATTCCGTATTCCGGGCCGGACAGGGGCAGTTCGATCCGGCTTCCGCTCTCCACCTGAAAGGTGGCGTAGTAGCTGGTGCTGGTGTGGTGGTGCTCTCCGCCGCTGTGGCTTACGTTAGTCCGCTTGGAGACCACCGTTGCGTCTACGGTTAAAACCGGGGAGTTGTTGTTTTTGTTCCACTGGCCCACGCCCCGGATCAGGGTCGCCACGAATATGCCAATCACCAGAAGAAACACGACTGGGCCGATAAACGACATCAAACCAAACATCATATCAAAGCTTCCCATACCCATCATAACTCATACCTCCTTTTATTTGTCCTGCTTTGCAAAGTGGTCGCACCAGGGCCGCAGCGTACACTTTGCGCACTGGGGCCGGCGGGCGATGCAAACTGCCCGGCCGTGGAGCACCATCCGGTGGCAGAAGTCGTTGGACTCCTCCGGGGGCAGGATTTTCCGCAGCTGGGTTTCGGTTTTGGCCGGGTCCTTGGTACCGTCGGTGAGGCCCAGCAGACCGGTGATCCGGATACAGTGGGTATCCGCCACCACCACGCCGGGAGTGTGGTACACATCCCCCAGAATCAGGTTGGCGGTTTTGCGCCCCACGCCGGGGAGCTTCAGCAGCTCGTCCATGGTGCCGGGGACTTTCCCGCCGAATTTCTCCAGCAGCATCTGGGAGGAGAGCACGATATCCCGGGCCTTGGCCCGGAAAAAGCCGGTGGAGTGTATGTACTCCTCCACCTCGGAGATTTCGGCCTGGGCCAGGGCCTCCAGGGTGGGGAAGCGGGCAAAGAGGGCGGGGGTGACCTTGTTCACCCGCTCGTCGGTACACTGGGCGGCCAGACGCACGGAGAACAGCAGCTCATAGTCCTTTTCATATTCCAGCGAGCAGATCCCGTCCGGATAGAGGACCTTCAGTTCCTCCACAATGGCTCGGACTCGTTCGGATGTTTTCATGCAAATCACCTCTCTGCCATTCTACCATATCCGGCGGAGAAATTCGACCCCAAATTTCAGGGAAGCCCATTGTCTTTTCCGGAAAACCTGTTATAATAAGGCCCAAACCAAAAAGGAGGATATAGTTCATGGTCAATCAAATGATGGACTTTCTCTCGGCCGCCGATCCGGAGGTGGGACAGGCTGTCCGGGCGGAATATGACCGCCAGCAGCAGAATATTGAGCTGATCGCGTCGGAGAACATTGTCAGTACCGCGGTACTCACCGCTGCCGGCAGCGTTTTGACCAACAAATATGCCGAAGGCTATCCGGCCCACCGGTATTACGGCGGCTGCCAGTGCGTGGACGTGGTGGAAAATATCGCCATCGAGCGGGCCAAGCAGCTCTTTGGGGCGGGCTTCGCCAACGTGCAGCCCCACTCCGGCGCCCAGGCCAACTTCGCCGTCTATCAGGCCCTGTGCCAGCCCGGCGACACGGTGCTGGGGATGCGTCTGGACCAGGGCGGGCACCTGACCCACGGTTCCCCCGCCAATTTCTCGGGCAAGAACTACAACATGGTGGCCTACGGTCTGGGCCCCGACGGCCGCATTGACTACGATCAGGTCCGGGCCCTGGCCCGGGAGCATAAGCCCAAAATGATCCTGGCCGGCGCGTCCGCCTATCCCCGGATCATTGACTTTGCCGCCTTCTCCGACATCGCCAAGGAGGTGGGCGCCTATCTGTTTGTGGACATGGCCCACATCGCCGGTCTGGTGGCCGCCGGGTGCCACCCCTCCCCGGTGCCCTACGCCGACGTGGTGTCCACCACCACCCACAAGACCCTCCGGGGTCCCCGGGGCGGTATGCTGCTGAGCAACGACCCGGACATCGCCAAAAAGCTCAACTCCGCCATCTTCCCCGGCTCCCAGGGCGGCCCCCTGGAGCACATCATTGCCGCCAAGGCCGTGGCCCTGGGAGAGGCTTTGAAGCCGGAGTTCAAGACCTATCAGCAGCAGATTGTGAAAAACGCCGCGGTGCTGGCCCAGGCCATCATGGACGGGGGGCTGGATTTGGTATCCGGCGGCACGGACAACCACCTGATGCTGGTGGACCTGCGCCCCGCCAAGCTCACCGGCAAAGAGATGGAGCGCCGTCTGGACGACATCTATATCACCGTCAACAAAAACGCCATCCCCGACGACCCCGAAAAGCCCTTTGTCACCTCCGGCATCCGGGTGGGCACCCCCGCCGTCACCTCCCGGGGCTTCACTGAGGAGGATATGAAGCTTGTGGGCGCGCTGATCTGTCAGGCTGCCCGGAGCGATTTTGAGGAGCGCATCGACAGCCTGCGGGAGCAGGTGAAGGCGCTGACGGGCAAATATCCTTTGTATCAGAACTAAAATAGGACAAAAAAGAGGTCTGCCCGCCGGGCAGACCTCTTTTCAAATCTCAATCATTTGCCGCTCAAAGGCGTTGATAATCGTTGTCCCGCCGTGCTGGAGGATTTTGGGCCGGGTGGGGTGATAATTGGGGTGGACGTGGCCGTGGACGAAGTATTTGGGCTGATACTTCTCCATCAGCTTCACCATGCACTGAAACCCCTGGTGGGCCCGGTCCTCCCCGTCCCCGAAGCCGGCGGCGGGGGAATGGGTTAAGATCAAGTCCACCCCGCCGGCCCGGCGCAGGGCGGGCCACAGTTTCCGGATACGCCAGGCCATCTGCTGTTCCGTGTACTGGTGGGGACCGCCGCTGTACAGGATGCTCCCCCCCAGCCCCAGAATCCGCAGACCGTTGACGGTGACCAGCTTGTCCTCAATGCACTCGCACCCCTCCGGGGGGTGCTGTGCATAAGTCTTGTCGTGGTTCCCGTGGACGTAGAGCAGGGGGACTCCGCCCATCGTCACCAGAAAGGACAGGTATTTGGAGTTCAGATCGCCGCAGGATAAAATCATGTCGACGCCGTCCAGACGGCCGGGCTGATAGTAGTCCCATAGATAGGGACTCTCCTGGTCGGAGATGAGAAGCAGCTTCACAGAATGGGCCCCTCCTTCTCCGGCGGGATCTGGTCCCGGGTGAGCCCCTGGAAGCGGACGATGGACCGGGCCATGGGCAGCAGCTGATCGTAGCGGGGAATGCTCCCCTCCACCCCGCTGCACAGCCAGTCCATGTGCAGAATTTCCTCCGGGGAGAACCACTCGCTCTCCTGGTGGCGCAGGTTCCCCTCCTGGTCCAGCAGGGGGCCCTGGAAGGGGAGAATGGTGCTGTCCTGAAGGCCCTGGCGCAGAATCTCCGTCAGGCGCTTGATCCCGGCGGGCAGCTCGGAGTCCAGCAGCACATCCACTACACGGCTCTTCATGCCCCACCAGTAGTTCACGGCCTTGCCGCCGTTCTGGGCGCTGAGCACGTCCCAGCCCCCCCGGAAAATGCTGCGCACCAGCTTCACGTAGAAGTTGCCCCAGTGCCAGTAGGGGGAGGCGATGGAGTGGAAGGAGCCGTCGGGCAGCACCTGGCATAGGCCCCAGGGCTCCCGGGTGCGGTCCGGAGTGGGAATGTCCCGGTTGGAAATGAGCTTTACCCCCTGTCTGGCCAGGGATTCCATGGCGTCCTCCTCCACGCAGGACCAGCGCACCTCCACCCGGGCCCGCGGGTTGGTCAGCCGGGCCCCCAGGGTAAAGGCGTTGATGCTGGCGGGTACCCCGAAGATGGGGTTGCTGGCCACATAGCCGATGCGTCCGTCGGGGCTCATGGCCCCGGCGATGGCCCCGGAGAGGAATTTTGCCTCATAGATGCGGCTGTAGTAGGTCCGCACACCGGTGTAGGGCATGGCGGCGGAGCAGTTCAAGATCCGCAGATTGGGGTATTTGGCCGCCGCCTTCCGGCAGGCGCCGATCAGGGGCGGGGTGGTGGCGAAAATCACCTGGGCCCCCCGCTCCACCGCCTGGTCGATGGCCTGTTCGGCGTCCGCCTCCGTGCGCAGGCCGTTGAACACCTGAACGGAGACCTGATCCACCATCACGGTCTCCAGATACTCCCGGCCCAGGTCGTGGGCCCGGGCCCAGTCGCTCTCTTCCGGGAAGCGCTCGTTGATAAAGGCCACGTTCAGGCTGGTGGGGAGCCTGGACTTGAACAGGCGGCCCAGAAGGCCGGGCTCCTCCTCCATGCTGTCCCCCTCGCCCCCCTCCTGACCGGCGGGCTCGGTGCTTACGGAGATAGGGTCCGCGTCGGCCAGGACCTTCACGTCCGCCCACACGGCGCTCAGGGACTTTTCCAGCTCGGCGGAGGAGATGGTTTTCAAATCGTCGAAGGGGTATACCTTCAGCCACACCAGCAGGGCGTCCGCCACGGTTACGGGGAGATTGCCGCCCCCCAGCTTCTGGAAGGCCTGCTGGAACAGGAACAGCCCGGAGGTGAACCGGCGGCGCTCGTCCTCGGTCCAGGGGTGGTCGGGCTCGTAGCCCAGGGCGGCCTGGAGCTTGCCGAAGCAGCCCGGACGGCTGAAGCGGACCCGGTACAGCCCGGTGAGGGCGTAGGAATTCATGAAATCGTAATAGGACTGGATTTCCGGGTCCTCGGACCAGACGGGAATCACCCGGATCACATAGGCAGGGATGGTGAGGGCCTGGTAGCTGCGCAGCACACTTACCCGCTTATTGCCCTCCTGGACATAGAAGCGGCCCAGATACTCATAGCAGCGGATGGGGTCCCGGATGCCCTCGTCCCCCAGGTGGGCCACGCACAGGTCCTTCCACTTGGCGGCAAACTCAGAATCGGGGGCCATCAGGGGCATAAAATTGCCGGCAAATGCGGGACGGCGGCCGGCCGTCTTGGTGCCCATAATCTGATCGGTGGGAATTTCCACCACGCCGATGTCCACCCGGCCGGCGATCATGGTCTCGTCGATAATCTCGTCCAAAACCTGGAGGTAGGGGTAACTGCCGTGCAGGATGCAGTCTTTATGATATTTCCGGCCCAGCTTCAGGGCGCGGCTATACTGTTCTGTGGCTTCGGTTCTGCTCACAGTTCGACCTTCTTTCACACTGTAGTTTGGAATCGTCCTGACAATAGCACAGGCGTCGGACCCTGTCAAGAAGAAAAAGCGAGAAATGCCTGCGGCTGTTTGTGAGGGCCGCAGGCATTTTTCACAAGCTATGGCAAATTTTCCGTTTCGGCCAGGGCCTCTTCAATGGCTTGCACGATGCTGTGAGGGGGAAGATCCAAAGCCTGCCCAATTTTGAATAACGTATCCAGCGTCGGACAGCGCAGGCCACGCTCCAGTTTGCTGTAATGGGTGCGGTCCAGCCCGGCCAGTCCGCTTAATATGTCTTGGGTCAAGCCCTTCCGCTCCCGAAACTGA
The DNA here is from genome assembly GCA_910588455.1 of uncultured Oscillospiraceae bacterium. GTDB lineage: Bacteria > Bacillota > Clostridia > Oscillospirales > Oscillospiraceae > Lawsonibacter. The sequence continues at coordinate 5,471 of CAJUPG010000030.1, read as the reverse complement.
GTCAGGACTTGACCAACGATTTGGGTGTTTATCATGTCTGTTTTCCTCCTCTTGTTTTTTGTAGGATAACAAGGGAAGAAATATTTTACGGGGTCACTTGACCTCAAAGAAAAATTATAGTATACTAGCTTTACAGCGACTGGGGGGAGATTGATGAAGAAAGTTACTTTAAAGATTCCAGAATACCTATACGTATTTTATAAACAAGTTGGTGACAATGCGGGAGGCCTTTCTGCGGAAAAGGTTATGGTGGATTCCTTATTCAAACTTGCAGGAGAGTTATCGCTCCATGCAATTGAAAAGAAAAGAATTAAATAAACTGCTCTGGATGTTTTATTAGGCATCCGAAGCAGTTATTTCTATAATCCAGAGTTACAAATAAAAAGCCTGCGGTCATCTTCCGGTGTCCACAGGCTTTTTCCACAAGCTATGGCAAATCTTCCTCAATCATTTCGTCTGGCAATTCATCCCCCGGCAGCTCCTCCTCTGGAGGCTCGCTGCTGTAGGGCTCCAGGAAATAGATATTCATATCCACATCCCCTTCGATGCCGGGGACCCGGCCCTTGCTGCTGTACTGCCACATATCAAAATCATAATAAAAATCAGGATAATCCGTATACCGGGCGTACCAGAACTGATAGTCCAGCACCTGGCTCAAATCGTACCGCCGGTAGCCCGCCAGATTGTTAAAGTAAATCATAGGCTCGTATCCGGCCTCCCGGACCCGCCCGCAGAAGGTGTGGGCGGCGGGGACCAGGGCTTCGGTGGCCAGACCGGTATTCCGGTAGCTGTTATTGCCCAGATCCTCCCAGTCCCACACAACGGGCAGGTCCAGAGGACGGCCCGCCAGACGGCCCAGCACATAATCCGCCTCCCGGTTGGCCTCCTCTGCGTTCACCGCCGCGGAGAAGAAATAGACGCCCACCAGAAGCCCCGCCTCCCGGGCCCCCTGGTAGTTCTCCTCAAAAAGCACGTCGTCGTAGATGTCGCCGCTTTGCAGGTAGCTGCCACCGATGCGCAAAATGGCAAACTCGATGCCTGAATCCTTCACCGCCTGCCAGTCAATCTCCCCCTGGAACTTGGACACGTCCACCCCGACCATATAGGGCCGGTTGGGGTCGGAATAGTGCATCTGGTAACCCTGCTTGTAGAACGCGGTGGGGTCGTAGCTGTTGACGGGGACGCTGTCCAGAATGGGGACGTAGCCCCAGCCGTATTTGATCTCGTGGGGATGCACGTTGGTAACGCTCATCTGATAGAGAATGGCGCTGATCTCGCTGCGCTGGATAGAGTCGCCGGGCTTGAAGTAAAACAGGCCGTCAATCTCATTGCCGGACAGAATGCCCCACTCCTGGAGAATGGTCACATATCCGTCGTCGCAGTCGGCGAAGGGGGTGGGATGTTCCGACGGGTCCAGAATGAGGGCCTTGGCGGCCAGCCGGGCGATCTCCAGCCGGGTCATGGGCCGGTCCAGGTCCTCCACGTCCTCCTGGGCAATGTAGCCCCGGGTGACGGCAAAGCTGGCGTAGCCGCTGGCCCAGTGGGTATCGGTGGGCTTTTTGGCGTCGTTGCCGGCGGCGGTGACGATCAAGGCCAGGGCCTCCCCGGCGGTAACGGTGTTCTGGGGCTGGAAGGTGCCGTCGGGGTAGCCGTTTATGACCTTTTTCTCGCTCAAATCCATCACATAGGGATAGAACCAGTCGGTTTCCGAGACGTCGGAAAACCGGTTTTCGGCGGCATGGGCGGGGGCGGCCAGCTGAGGAACGAGCAGAGCGGCGCTCAGAACCAGGGCGGCCATCCTGCGCAGGGGGCGTTTCAAATCCATAAGGGGTGAGGGCTCCTTTCCTGTAGTTATGTCAAGAATACCATCTCATTCGACAAAATGCAACCCTGGTTTCCGGGAAAGGGGGCGGTGTAAAATTCTCCTCTTGACAAATCCGCTCCGCTCCGCTACAATAGCAGACGCTATTATAAATGTGTTGACGGGAAGAAAAGCAGTCCCCTCCCCCTCAGAGAACCGGCGGTTGGTGCGAGCCGGCGGGCGGAGCGCTGCACAATACTGGTCCCCGAGCAGTCCGCCTGAACGGTTTTCTCCAGTAGGGCGGAACGTCTGGCCCCGTTACCGGCCGCGGCCTTGTTAGAGGTCTTGAGGGCTGGACGGGCGACCGCCGGCCGAACCAGGGTGGTACCGCGTGACACGTTTCCACGCCCCTGACTGCAAAAAGTCGGGGGCGTTTTTGCGCCCCCAAACATCAAGGAGGAATTTGTTATGAGACCCGGTTATCAGAAGTACATCCCCTTCCAGCCCCAGAAGATCGTGGGCCGGACCTGGCCTGACAAGATCATTCACAAGGCCCCTGTGTGGTGCTCCGTGGACCTGCGGGACGGCAACCAGGCCCTGGTAGACCCCATGAATCTGGACGAAAAGCTGGAGTATTTCCACACGCTGGTGGACGTGGGCATCAAAGAGATTGAAATCGGCTTCCCCTCCGCCTCCGAGACGGAATATGAAATCTGCCGGGAGCTCATTGAGGGGGGGCATATCCCCGACGACGTGACCATCCAGGTACTGGTCCAGGCCCGGGAGCATTTGATTAAAAAGACCTTTGAGGCCATCAAAGGCGCGAAAAACGTGATTTTGCACTTCTATAACTCCACCTCCACCCTTCAGCGCAAGGTGGTGTTCCACATGGACACCGACGGCATCACCAAAATCGCCACCGACGCGGCGGATCTGATCTATGAGATGTCCCAGCCGCTCATTGACGAAGGGATGAACCTGCGGTTTGAATACTCCCCGGAGTCGTTCATGGGGACCGAGATGGACTACGCCGTGGAAATCTGCCAGGCGGTGCTGGAGCACCTCCACGCCACCCCGGAGCGAAAGGTCATTCTGAACCTGCCCACCACAGTGGAGAACTGTATGCCCAACCAATTTGCGGATATGCTGGAGTATTTCTGCAAAAAAATTCCCGGCCGGGACAGCGCCATCATCTCCCTGCACCCCCACAACGACCGGGGCTGCGGCGTGGCCACCGCCGAGATGGGCCTGCTGGCCGGGGCGGACCGGGTGGAGGCCACCCTGTTCGGCAACGGCGAGCGCACCGGCAACGTGGACATTGTGACCCTGGCCATGAATATGTTCACCCAGGGGGTGGACCCGGAGCTGGATTTCTCCAACATCAACAAGATCAAGGAGATGTTCGAGCGCTGCACCAAAATGCCCGTGGGCGACCGGCAGCCTTACGCCGGAAAGCTGGTGTTTACCGCCTTCTCCGGCAGCCACCAGGACGCCATCAATAAGGGCACCCAGTATATGAAGGAGAGCGACAGCGATTTTTGGGAGATCCCCTACCTGCCCATCGACCCCGCCGACGTGGGCCGGGCCTACGAGCCCATCATTCGCATCAACTCCCAGTCGGGCAAGGGGGGCGCGGCCTATATCATGGAGCACAATTTTGGCTACGACCTGCCCAAGACCATGCACCCGGAGCTGGGAAGCATTGTGCAGAAGGAGACCGACCGGGTGGGCAAGGAGATCGCCCCGGAGCGGATTCTGGAGCTGTTCCAGCAGGAGTATGTGGAGGCCGCGGCCCCCTATCAGCTGCTGAAGCACGCTTTTACCGAGACTATCGACGAGGGCGGACACTCCCACGTGGCCTTCCAGGGCACTCTGCGGCACACCGACACCGTGTTTGAGGTGGCCGGAGAGGGCAACGGCCCCATCGACGCCTTCTTCAACGCCATCAAGGACGAGAAAATGGCCCACTTTACCTTCCTGGACTACAAGTCCCACGCCATCACCGACGGCTCGGACTCCCAGGGCGTGGCCTATATTCTCCTCCAGGAGCAGCGCACCGGGAAAAAGTATTGGGGCGTGGGCCTGTCCCACAACATCAACCTGGCCCCCCTGCGGGCGATTTTGTCGGCGGTGAACCGCTCCAAAAAGCACGAAGCGTAACCAGATACGAAAGGGGCGGCCCGGCGGGCCGCCCCTCGCTGCTTAGAGCAGATAGTTATTTTCTTTGTGCGCGGTTTGCAGGGCCTTGAGCTTGTACGTTGCAAAGCCCTCCACCACAAGAGGCTCCGCCTTGCAAAGCTCCTCCGCCGCCTCGTAGCTCTCCGCCTTTAAAATGTACATCCCCGCTACGCCAGGATAGCCCTTGAATACACCGGCCAGCGCCAGATGCCCCTGCTCGTCCAGGCTTCTCAGGTTGGCGACATGCCGTTCTACCGCCGCCTTGGTCAGCTTGTTGTAGGTCTTTGTCTTTTCAATGAACATCATGTACAGCCAATCTTCCATAAAGGGGGCCTCCTTGTCGTTTATTTCTCGTATTGTACCATATTTGATTGGATTTGACAAGCGGGGTGCAGGAATTTATGGGGGTGACTCACCCCAAATCCTCCCACATCCCCATCGCCCAGCGGACCCCAAGCTTCTGGGACACCTCCATCTTTTTCACCAGCGTCTCCCCGTCGTCGAACAGTACAAAATGTCCCCCGCTCTCCCGGCTCATGTAGGTGAAGTACCGGGCGCACAGCTCCTGAGAGAAAAATACCGACGGCTCCAGCCGCCCCATCAGCTCCCCCAGCGCCTCCGGCGTAAGCTGCGTTCCGCTGCCCGTGGGGGAGGGCAGGGGAAAATCCTCCGCCCGCTTCTCCAGAAACAGCACCACCCGCTCCGGGCCGTACTGGGCCAAAACGTCCCGCAGACGCTGCTCCAGAGAGCCTCCGGACACGGCGGAGGACACCAGTACCCGGGCATAATTGGAACAGCCGCCGTAGGACTCGGGCACATAGACCGTCAGCTTCTGCCGGGACAGCCGTTCCCCCAGCTCCCGGATCAGCCGCTCCAGCTGAGGATTGCGTTCCCCGCCAAACAGGCACACCACCCCCCGGAAGCCCCGGGTCCCGCACTCCCGCAGAATTTCCTGGCAGAAGGGGCCGGGCTCCGCCGGACCCTCAAAGCCCTGGCTGTCCACCGCCAGCAGTCCACCCCGGGCGTTCAGAGCGTTGGAGCGAAATAAACGCCCCCCTTTCCCCAGCCGGTAGGCCCGGTGGGCTGGAAACATCTGGGTCCCCTGGAGGGCCTGGGCCTGCTCCGGCGGCAGGAGTACAATCAAGGTTTGTTTTGCCACGGCGGTTTCCCCCTTGTTGAAACAATAAAAGAATGGTATAATCCCAAATATATGTCTGCAAGAGGAGGATATGTCCTTTGTTCTCACTCATTCCCCGGGGCGTTTACGCCCGGATCACCGATTTGGACCCCGCCGCCCTGGCCCGGCAGGGGGTCAGGCTGGTGCTGGCCGATCTGGACAACACCCTGGTTCCCTACAAGGCCACCGAGCCCCCGCCGGAGCTGCTCGCCTGGAAGCGGGCGCTGGAGGGGGAGGGAATCACGCTGTACCTGCTCTCCAACAGCCGCAAGCCCGGCCGGGCCCAGCAATTTGCCGAAAAGCTGGGCATCCCCT
>CAJUPG010000029.1 GCA_910588455.1 uncultured Oscillospiraceae bacterium | reverse complement strand
CAGCAGCCGCAAAACAACAACCAGCCAAATGTAATACTGCCATTGCCGGCTGATCTTGTCTTTCCAAAATTGCTTTCCCAAAAGCAGAGCCAGAATAAGCAAGCTGCCGGAAACGGACATAGAAAGAAAAATTTTCAAAACTGCGTTCATTGCTGCCCGTTCCCCTTCTCCAGCAGCCTTTTCAATTCCTCGTATTCCTCATCTGCCAGCAGATCGCCCAAAATCAGAGTGGAAACCAGCCCCTTTGCGCTCCCCTCATAAATCTTATTCAGGAAGTTTTTCGTCTGCGCTGTCTGGTATTCCGTCTCCGAAATAAGCGAGGTATATTCGTTGCGGCGGCCAATTTTCTTGGCGCTCAAAAAGCTCTTGTTCACCAGTCTTGACAGGAGTACAATCAGAGTATTCTTCTGACACGGCTTACCCCTTGCCGCCAGCCCGTCCATGATATAAGGAAACAATGTCACCTTCTCCGGATTTCCCCATACGATTTTCATAATTTCAAGTTCGGTGTCGGAAATTTGCTGTATCACGGATTCAACCTCCTCAATGTATAACATGGTGTTGACGATTGAAATATAACACAATGTTGTCTTTTTGTCAAGCCCGCCTTTGACAAAAGAAGAGAAAACATGCTTCTTCATTTTGAGCTATTTTGTTGTGTTTTTGTATGCTCTTGTCAAAGGAAAATATACTGCTGAGTTGGCTTATTCATGGACAAAAGCCTTTCCATGTGATATGATAGCCCGCAGAAGGAGGTGACCGCTGTGCTCACGCTGGAGGATTACCTGACCGCATTCGTCGGTTCTCTGACAGCCCATGCCGCCTTGGCAGTCTACCTGTTTGTGGTGATGGATGTGCGGGGGTGGCGGATACTGAAAAGGCTGCCCGCCTTGCCGCTCTCCCCGTTGCTGGCCTCCTTGCTGCAGGTGGGTCTGTATGTGCTTATCCCCGACCACGTGCTGGTCCGCTACTGCATAAGCTCCTTCGCCGTCCTGCTGATGTGTACCTTTTGGACCGGTTGGGCTTGGCGAACCGAATTCTGGAGGGCCTTTTCCGCCGTATGTATGGGAGGCGTGTTTCAAGTGTCCACGTCCTGCCTATCCCAGATCCTGCTCCTGAACAGCGAACTCCAGTTTACAGTGGTGGTGTATTTGGCGGTGGTTACAGTCTCAGCCCTCCTTCTGCACCGTCTGCGCTTCGGGCACTGGTTCCGCTTTCTGCTGGAGGAGGGCTTCGGCCAGCGCCGGACGGCTCTGTTCCTTTTCGCCCTGGAAGCGGCTATGGAAACATTCTTGGTCCTGCAGGTTGGGATTCAACCGGAATATCTGGCCCCCTACTTTTTGCTGGTGCTGACGATGGCGGCGCTGGAGGCGGGGCTGGTAGTCCATTTGGCCCAACGGCTGGACGCCGCCCGGAAGATAGCGGCCCAGCAGGATGTCATCGCCCAGCAGCAGCTCTACGAGCGGGACCTGGAGGCCATCCGCCAGGAGGTACGGGCTTTCCGCCACGACTATAAAAACCTGCTGGCAGGGCTGTCAGAGAAGGCGGACGAGGGGGAGCTGGACCAACTGCGCACCGCCCTGTCGGAACTGGACGCGGGCTTTGACCGGCGCATCGGAGAGAAAATTCAGGCTTCCACTCAAATCGGCAATGTGTGCGTTCCCCAGGTGCGCAGCCTCCTGCTGTCCAAGCTGGCCGCTATGGGGGAACAGGGGATCAACTGCCGCCTGGAGGCGCTCTACCCTGTGGAGAGGATTGACATGGACCCATGGGACTTTAGCCGCTGTCTGGGCATCCTGCTGGACAACGCCGCCGAGGCCGCTTTGGAAACGGAAACGCCCTGGGTGGAGATTATCCTCCTGCCTCAAAAGGACAGGCTGTCCCTTCGGGTTTCCAACCCCTACACTGGGACTATCAACCCGGATAAAATTTGGACGGAGAGCTTTTCTACCAAGGGTGAGGGCCGGGGATTGGGACTGCCCAGCTACCAGCGGATTCTGGCGGACTATCCCAACACGGCGGCATCCACAAGTTGGGCGGACGGCGCATTTGTCCAGGAATTGACGGTGGAGGAAAAAGCATGATTCCAATCTATCTCTGTGACGATGAAGAAAGTGTCCGCCACCAGCTCAAAACCGCTTTAGAGTGGAAAATTTTCATAGAGAACTACGACATGAAAGTGGTATGCGCCGCATCTACTGCCCAAGAATTGCTGGATATGGCGCGAAGCAGCCGGCGCGGAGTCTATTTTCTGGACGTGGATTTGAAGGAGGGAGCGTGGGACGGCTTTACGCTGGGGCAGGAACTGCGGCGGCGGGACCCTCATGGCACACTGGTCTACATTACCAGCTATGGCGATCTGGCCTGGAAAACCTTCCAATACCATTTGGAGGCATTCGACTACATCGTGAAGGAGGGAGAGCAGACCGGCCCTGCCATCACCCGCTGCCTGGAGGCGGTCCACGCCCGCTTATTGGACGAGCGCCATGACCCGGCAGAGATGTTCTCTTTACGAACGGGTGATGAAACCCGCCACATTCCCCTGGCCGACATCCTGTTTTTCGAGGCCGCTCCCAAAGCTCACCATGTATATCTTCATACGGCGGACAGCCGTCTGGATTTCGTGGGCAGTTTGAACGAGCTGGAAAAGGACCTGGACGGACGATTTGTCCGGGTCCACCGGTCCTTTCTGGCGGCGTGGGACAAAATTGAGGCGGTAGACGGAAAAGGAAATCAAGTCCGGGTAGGAGGCAGAACGTGTTTGCTGTCTCGAACCGGAAAGGCGGAATTGAAGAAGAAATGGAGAGGGAGCTTTTGAGGCTCCCTCTCTGCTTTTGCCATTCAAGAACGATTTGTGCCGTCCAAGAAAATTTGCCCACAGCGGGGCCGCATTGTGTTATGCTCTTGTCCGCATCAAAATAGACTTCAACGATGTAGGAGGCACATAACCATGGCAAGAGAATTAACCGAAAAAGAATTGAAACGTAAAGATTGCTTTGAAACATTAAGCTCTGAAATGCAGCAAAAAGGATACAAAATAAAGAATGTGAGTATCAATACGCAAAAAGCAAAGTATTTAGCTCTTTTAATCATGCTTCCGTTTATGGCTTTAACATTCTGGCTCTACAATAATGCGAATGGTTTTAATTTAGACGGGATCTCCTGGGGATATGCCGTGGCGCTGCCTCTGCTTATTCTGGGCCTGATCATCGTGCATGAGCTGATCCATGGAATGACCTGGGCGATTTTTGCAAAAAATCATTTTCATGCGATTGATTTCGGAATCGTTTGGAGTACGTTATCTCCATACTGCGCTTGCTTCGAACCGTTGAAAAAATGGAAATATCTGTTAGGAACTGCTATGCCTACTTTGGTTTTAGGAGGTGGGGGTGCGGTGGCTGCGGTGACGTCAAATCAGTTACTGTTGTTTTTTGCGGCAGAATACATGATCTTATCAGGTGGCGGAGATTTTCAACTCATACTGAAAAGTATATTAACTGATAAGCGAGGGAGTGTGTATTGCGCCCATCCTTACGAATGTGGTTTTGCAGTTTTTGAGAAATGAGAACTAATATTACACCATATTGAACACCGACTTCATCCCGTCTGTCAGTGTCAAAATGAACTTTAACGACTTGGAGGTAATACCATGGCAAACGAAGTCAAGAAATTTATCCAGGAGGCCGGATATGAGCCTCTGGAGGACCGCTGCATCATCGTCAAATACGCCCCGGCAAACCTGAGCGAACAATTTGCGGCGTTTTTTAACTCGGAATTTTATGTTCTCCAGATGTGTGAACACGAGATCGTCCTGCTCCCCTTCAACACCACATGGGGCAACCTGCGCAAAGACGTATCCCTGGTCCTTCCCTATGGGGACATCCAGTCGGTGGAGCTGGAGGACGATATGCTCAACACGGTCATCACCATCCGCACCGGGTCGGACACCATCCGCCTGACCACCCAGCAAGCAGCGCTGAGCGACCTGCGGAGTTCCGGCGTCTACGCCACCATGTATGCCGGTAGCTTCAAAAACTGGCACAAGGAAAACCTGGAAGGCACGCTGAAAGCGCTGACCGAATTAGGAAATAACTGAATTGACAGTGAGAACGCTGGTATTGTTGGTAAAAAGCTTATTGTCATCTGTAAAACATCCCGTGGATGCTCTAATCCATTGATACCTTCGAGGAAAAAGCCAGGAAAATGGGGCGTCCTATGGCCGCCCCATTTTCCTGTTTTCATTGTTTCATTTGCGCCTATCCCAGGAAAAACCAAATCACCAATGCCATCAGGGCGAAGCGCCCGATTTGCAGCCGCCTGCTCTGGGGCTTCCACTTCAGGACCGCCTTGACCCGCAGCTGTGCGTCGCACTCCCCAAAGCACAGAGGCTGGGTCCAAAGCTGCCGCCCGTAGCCCAGCTCCACCAGGGTCTTGGCGTAGCTGGTGCGGTCCTCCGGCCGCAGCTTGGCGAGCACCGCGCTGTCACAGGCCAGCTCCAGATCCCGGACCATGTACCGGAACGCCAGCCACAGCAGGGGGTTCCACCAATACACGACCAGCATAATGCTGAAGACGCACTTGACAGCAGCGTGGTGCAGATTGATATGCTCCGCTTCGTGGAGGAAAATCTGATACATCTGTTGGCCGGAATACGTCTTTTGTAAAAAAATGTTGCTGAAGCCGTCCACAAAGCTGGTCGGCAAATTCTCCACCACGTAAATTTTGTTGATATGTTCAATGTTCGTACCCGAATGCTTTATGCAGGGGTCATCCTTTGGCAGTATGGTACCCAGCGACCGTATTTTCCATGTCTGTACGCTGCGGTAAATCAGCCACGCGCAGATTGCAAGGACGACAGTGAAGTAGACCGCATCCAAATATGGTACTTGTGTCAGGTCCACATAGTAGGGGCCAATACGGCGGTTAAATTCATAGATGTACAGGCTGTCCCTCCAGGTTTGGGTCGTAATCAGATCGTATAGATGTACCGGCAGCTGTAGAAATGGAAGAAACAGACGGAACTGCCCGGCAATCCGGACGTTGGACAGCCCATAGTACCAGCCCACACAGAGATACCACAAAATCACCCGCTGCTGGGCGGTGAACAGCCGCAGCAGGACCGGCCGCAGTAAAACCATTGTCCCCGCGCAGAACCCGACGAAAATGCCGCAGTTTATCAACACATGGGCCATTATGCTTCTCCCCCTTTACTTTCGTCAATGAGGCGCTTGAGCTCCTCCGCCTCCTGGAGCGTCAGCTTTCGTCCGCTTAAAAAGGCGGTGAACAGCAGGGGCAGCCCCCCCGCCCGGGATACCAGCTCATCGCTCTGGGCCTGGATAGCCTGGGCCCGGGTGAGCAGAGGCGTCACCTGGGCGTTTTCGTTTTTCGCCGCCCCCTTCTGGCACAGCTTGCGCAGTACCGTATAGGTGGTGCTTTTGTTCCAGTCCAGGCGCTCCTTGCACAGCGCCACCAGCTGGGTGGAATTGATGGGGGTTTCCACGTTCCAGAGCACCTCTAACAGACGGAATTCGCTGTCGAATAGTTTGTCCACGCGAGATCACCTCCCCAATTTTAGGTTTATTGCAATAAACCTCTCTATGGTTGAAGTTTATCACAGTAAACCTCTTTTGTCAAGGAGAAATTTCCGCAAAAAAGAGAGGCCCGTGAGGCCTCCCTTGATGAATGCGTATATTTTATTTCCCGGCCCTGCACCGCTCAAAGCCGTCTGTCACGGCCTTCTCCGGCGCAGGGGTCAGCAGGCTCACAACCACGATGGCGGCGCTGGCAAACAGGAACGCGGGCAGCAGCTCATAAATGGCCCAGGCCCCGCCCATGGGGGCAATGGCGAACTTCCATACAAAGACCATCACGCCGCCGGTGACCATCCCCGCCAAGGCGCCCCACTTGTTGGAGCGTTTCCAGAACAGGGCGAAGAGCATGGTGGGCCCAAAAGCCGCGCCGAAGCCCGCCCAGGCGAAGGACACCACCCGGAACACAGAGCTGTTGGGGTCCCGGGCCAGCACGGCGGCAATCAGGGCGATCACCACCATGGTGCCGCGGGCCATGACCATGCCCTTTTTGCCGGACAGGTCCAGCTTCAAAAACTCCGCCCCCAGGTTCTGGGACACAGAGGAGGACGCCGCCAGCAGCTGGGAGTCGGCGGTGGACATAGTCGCCGCCAGGATACCCGCCAGAATCACGCCCGCCAGCAGAGCGGCCAGGGGGCCGTACTGGCTGATCAGGCTGGAGATGCGCACAATGATGGTCTCCGCGTCCGTCAAGGACTCCAGGGCCCCGGCGCGGGTCATGGCGCTGCCCACCACGCCGATGAAAATGGCCACCGCCATGGAAATCACCACCCAGATGGAGGCCACCCGGCGGGACAGAGTAAGCTTCTCCTCGTCCTCAATGGCCATAAACCGCAGCAGAATGTGGGGCATCCCGAAGTAGCCCAGGCCCCAGGCCAGCAGAGAGCAGATGGTCAAAAAGCTGTAGGGGTTGGAGCCGCCGGTGGCCGGGTCGTGGATATTGGTGAAGGACAGATAGCCGACCATAGACTGGGCGTTGGACAGCACCGCGTCCATCCCCCCGGCCTGGCTCACGCCGAAGCCCAGCACCACCACCAGCGCCACCGTCATAATAATGGACTGAATCAGGTCGGTAAAGGATGCGGCCAAAAAGCCCCCCAGCACCGTGTACAGCACAATCACCGCGGCGGACACCAGCATGGCGGGAAAATAGTCCACGCCGAAGAGGGTGGAAAACAGCTTGCCGCAGGCGGAGAAGCCGGAGGCGGTGTAGGGGATGAAAAAGATGATAATCACCACCGCCGCGATGGCGGACAGCAGATTGCGCTCGTCCCCCCAGCGCTTGGAGAAGAACTGGGGCACCGTGATGGCCCCCAGCTGGTGGGAGTACCGGCGGATGCGCTTGGCCACAATCAGCCAGTTCAAATAGGTGCCGACAGCCAGACCGATGGCGGTCCAACTGGCCTCCGCCAGACCGGTGAGATAGGCTACACCAGGCAGGCCCATCAGCAGCCAGGATGACATATCCGACGCCTCGGCGCTCATGGCCGTGACGAAGGGACCCAGCTTCCGGCCCCCCAGGTAGAAGTCGTCCACCGTGTCGTTTTTCTTGGAATACCGCCAGCCGATCCAAATCATGAAACCCAGATAGACCGCTATGGCGAGTAGAATCAATGTCTGTGCCATAAAATTCTTTCCCCTCTCAACTCCATATAATAATAGACCATACCATTATAACATAGGAAAAATAGAAGGGATACCGAAAAAATACCAGAATCCGCAGAGATTTACGGGGGATTTTTGACAAAACAGTGCAGAACTACAAAAAGGGCGGCCCATAGGGCCGCCCTGCTCCGATTCTCGCTTATTTGCTCTTGATGTACGCGTCGATGGACTTGGCCGCGCTCTTGCCTGCGCCCATGGCCAGAATCACCGTGGCCGCGCCGGTAGCCGCGTCGCCGCCGGCAAAAATGTTATCGCAGGAGGTGTGGCCGTGGTCGTCCGCCTGGACGCAGCCCTTCCGGGTCTTTTCCAGACCGGGGGTGCCGTCGTAGCTCATGGGGTTGGGCTGGGTGCCCAGGGACATGATCACCGCGTCCACTTCCATCTTAAACTCGCTGCCGGGAATCTCCACCGGGCGGCGGCGTCCGGAGGCGTCAGGCTCACCCAGCTCCATCCGGATGCAGGTGATGGAGGACACACAGCCCTTCTCGTCGCCCTCAATGCACACCGGGTTGGTCAGCAGGTCAAAGATAATACCCTCTTCCTTGGCGTGGTGGATCTCCTCCAAACGGGCGGGCAGCTCCTCCTCGCCCCGGCGGTAAACAATGTGCACCTCCGCGCCCATGCGCTTGGCGCAGCGGGCCGCGTCCATGGCCACGTTGCCGCCGCCGACCACCGCCACCTTCTTGTTGTGCAGTACCGGGGTGTCGCTGTCGGGCTTATAGGCTTTCATCAGGTTGATCCGGGTCAAATACTCGTTGGCGGAGTACACGCCCACCAGGGACTCGCCGGGAATCTTCATGAACATGGGCAGGCCCGCGCCGGAGCCGATGAACACCGCCTCAAAGCCCATGTCAAACAGCTCGGTGATGGTCAAAACCTTGCCGATGACCATGTTCAGCTGAATTTCCACGCCCATCTTCTCCAGGTTGGCCACCTCACGCTTGACGATGGCCTTGGGGAGACGGAACTCGGGGATGCCGTAGCTGAGCACACCGCCGGGGGTATGGAAGGCCTCGAATACCGTGACGGCGTAGCCCATCCGGGCCAGTTCCCCGGCGCAGGTCAGGCCGGCAGGGCCGGAGCCGATGACCGCGACCTTATGGCCGTTCTTGGGGGCAGTCGCCACGTTGGACACGCCGTTCTCCGCAGCCCAGTCGGCCACAAAGCGCTCCACCCGGCCGATGCCCACACTGTCGCCCTTATTGCACCGCACACACTTGCCCTCGCACTGGCTCTCCTGGGGGCAAACCCGGCCGGAGATGGCGGGCAGGGCGTTGGCGTTGGACAAAATCCCATAAGCGGCGGCAATGTCGCCCTCCGCCACCTTGGCCAGAAAGTCCGGGATGGGAATCCCCACCGGGCAGCCGCTGACACAGGGCTTGTTCTTACAGTTCAGGCACCGCTGGGCCTCGTTCTGGGCCTGCTCCAGGGTGTAGCCCAGGGCTACCTCCAGAAAATTGCCATTCCGGACATTGGCTTCCTGCTCCGGCATGGGGGTCTTGGTTGTCTGCAAATTAGCCATTCATGGCACCTCCTCCCAGGCGGCAGGTATGCTTCTCCTTCGCCTTGGCTTCAAACTCCTTGTAAGTGGCGTTCCGGGCAATCACCTCGTCGAAATCCACCTTATGCCCGTCAAAATCCGGACCGTCCACACAGGCGAACTTCACCTCGCCCCCCACCGTGAGCCGGCAGCAGCCGCACATACCGGTGCCGTCGATCATGATGGGGTTCATGCTGACGGTGGTGGGGATGTTGTACTTCTCCGTCAGCTTACAGGCAAACTTCATCATAAGCAGGGGGCCGATGGCAAACACGTGGTCAAACTTCACGCCGCTGGCGATCAGCTCCTCCAGCTTGCCGGTGACAAAGCCGTGATAGCCATAGGTGCCGTCGTCGGTGCAGATGTGCAGGTCGGTGCAGGCCTCCTTCATCTCGTCCTCAAGAATCACGATGTCCTTTGTCTTAAAGCCGCCGATCAAATCCACCTGGTTGCCGGCCTGATGCAGTCCCCGGGCCACAGGCAGCGCGATGGCGCAGCCCAGTCCGCCGCCCAGCACCGCCACCCGGCCCAGGTCCTCCACGTGGGTGGGAACGCCCAGAGGGCCCACGAAATCCTGGAGGCAGTCGTCCTGGTTCAGCTGGTCCAGGGCCAGCGTGGTGCCGCCGATCTTCTGATAGATTACGGTGACCAGGCCGTCCTTGGCGCTGGAGATGGTCAGGGGGATGCGCTCGCCCTCCTCGCTGACCCGCAGGATGATGAACTGGCCCGGCTTTGCCTTGGCCGCCACCAGAGGCGCGTAGACGGAAATCTGGCTGATCTCCGGCGTGAGCACCTTTTTGTTGACAATTTGATACTGCTTCACATTGATCCTCCTCAAACTAACAAATAGGGTCTACCGCTTGAAAAAGCGGTTTTTGCGCTTCCCATACCGCCGGCGATGCTTGGCCCGCAGAATCTGCCGCACCGCCAGGGCGGCCAGCAGAACCACCACCGCCAGTACCAGTACGGTGACCAGGGTGATCCAGTTGGGGCTTTTGACCAGTTCAATGGGGTTCCAGCTATGGCTAACGGCCTTGCGGCCATCGGGCTGGGCATATTGCTGGGGCAGTCCGTCGTCGCCGAACTGGGCCAGATAAGACGCCAGGGCATACCACTCCTTGATTTCGCTGCCCCGGCTGTCGTAGAGAATATGCTGGGTGAAATCGGTAATGGGCTCCCCCTGGGCATCCTTTGGGGTGAGGGACAGAAAGCCCATGGATTTTTCTTTCACGGTGCCCAGCATCTGGGCGGAATACATACCGCTTACCACCCGGTAGAGCTTACCATCCTCCAGCTGAGAAGCGTCCCCCCACAGCCGGCACCGGGTCACCCGGTTAAAGAACATCCGGTGGACGTTGAAGGAATAGTCCATCCCGGCCATATACAGCTGGGCCGCCGGCATCAGCGGGGTGACGGACGCGTCCACCTCCGCCACCGCCTTCAGCTCCGCGCCGGTCAAATAACAGGTCACCAGGGGGAAGCCGGAGGTCCCGTCCTGGCCCACCCCCATTGACAGCACGTCAAAGACCATGGAGGTGGTAATCTTCCCCTGATACAGGGGGGCCCGCAGCACGCCGTCGGCGGTGATGGCCACAAGGGGCTCCTCCTCCCCCAGCTCCTGCTGGGCCGCCCACAAAAAGGCGTCCGCCACCAGCTCTCCCAGCGCGCTGCCCTTCTGTACGCCGGATTCCGGCAGAGGCAGGTCAAAGCCGCTGCGGGTGAGCACCTGGTCGTAGCTCAGGCCGTAGGCCCCCAGATAGGTGCCGCTCACCTGGTTTTTCCACTGCTCCACCAGCTCCTCCACATCCGGGTCCGGTTTCAGGGTCTTGTCAATGGGAACCAGATGGTAGTCCACCAGTGTTTTGTTCCCCTCTTCATCCCAGGACAGGGTGATGCTGCCCAAATTCTGGCAGTAGGGCCCGGCGGAGACAATATAGGTATCCCCCACCACAATGGGCTGCTCCAGGGTGGTATGGGTGTGGCCGGAGACAATCAGGTCGATGCCCTCCACCTTTTTGGCCAGCTGCTCGTCCTCCGAAGCGCTGCGCTTACTGCTGGTGCCGCTGTGTGACAGGGCAATGATAAACTGGGCGCCCTGCTCCTTCAGCGCGTCCACGCACCGCTGGGCGGCGTCCGCCGGGTCCTCCAGCACAAAGCCGGAGGAGGGCGCGCAGGCGTCCGAGTCCCTCCCCATCACGCCGAAAATGCCGTAGGTGACGTTTCCCCGCTCCAGGAGCATATAGGGCCGGACCCCGCCGGCGGCCATCGCCCGCTGGATATCCAGCCGGTCCGGGTTGTCCTCAGCGGGCTGATAGTTGGACAGCAGCAGCGCGGGCAGCTTGTCGCCGCTGGCGGAGGCCGCCCGGAGCATACTGGCAAAGCCGGTCCCCTCATGGTCAAACTCATGGTTGCCCACGGTGGCCGCGTCGTACCCCAGGGCTCCCATGGTCCGCAGCTCCGGGGCCTGGGTGGTGTAGAGGGTTTGAATCAGGGAACCGATGGAGAAGTCCCCCCCGTCCACCAGAAGAGCCCGGGGATTTTTGGTTTTTTCCTGATCGATGGCGGTTTTCAGCCGGGCGTAGCCCCCCGACTCCCCGCCCTGGCTGTCTCGCTGGGGCAGGAAGTGGGAGTGGAGGTCGTGGGTAAACAGCACGGTGGTGGTCTTGCTGCCCCCCTCCGCCCCGGCGGCAAACAGTACAGCCGCCAGCATCAGGGCCAGAAGGACGGCCAGCCAGCGGGTCACACGCCGCTTAGAGACATTGCAGATATTTTCCATACAGCGTCATCCCCAGTTCCCGCCCGGTGGCGTGGACCTGCTCTTCGCTGATCCACTCCTCATAGAGACCCAACTCCTCCAGACAGCCCACATAGCGCCCGGTGGTGTCCTGAATCTCCTTAATGGTCTGGCCGGCCACCAGCAGAGAATCAGCGGTGCCCGCGTCCAGCCAGGTAAAGCTGCGTTCCAGGGGGACCACGTGCAGGCTCCCCCGGTTGAGGTACTCCCGGTTTACATCGGTGATCTCCAGCTCTCCCCGGGCGGAGGGCTGGAGGCTGCCGGCAATCTCCATTACCTGGTTGTCGTAGAAATACAGGCCGGGAATAATGTAGTTGGACTTGGGATACCGGGGCTTCTCCTCAATGGAGATCGCCTTGCCCCCCTCATCGAACTCCACCACGCCGAAGGGGCGGGGGTCCTCCACCCAGCAGCCGAACACGGTAGCCCCCTTCTCCTGGGCGGCGGCCTTTTTCAAGGTCGCCCCCAGGGTGGGCGCGTAGAAGATATTGTCCCCCAGCACCAGGCATACCCGGTCCTCTCCCACGAACTCCCGGCCAATGAGCAGGGCGTCGGCGATGCCCCGGGCCACCGGCTGCTCCGCGTAGGAGATTTGCAGGCCGAACTGCTCCCCCCGGCCCAGCAGGGCGGTAAAGGTCTCCACTTCGCCGGGGGGGACGATAATCAGGATTTCCGAAATACCCGCCTGCATCAGAATGGCCAGGGGGTAATAAATCAGGGGCTTGTCGTACACCGGAAGCAGGGGCTTGCACACCGGCTTGGTCATGGGGTACAGCCGGGTCCCCTTTCCGGCGGCCAATACGATTCCTTTCATGAAGCTCCTCTCAATTACTGGTTCATTTTCGCCTCTTCCAAAAGGCTCAGGTCATTTTTAAACGGGGTGTCCACCGCGTTTTTGATCTCCGCCTCCGCGGTGTATTTTTTCAGGGCCGCGATGGCCTTTGCGGGCTCCGCCAGGGTGCCCGCGCCGCCCATACAGCCGCCGGGACAGGCCATGCCCTCCAGCAGATAACCGTCGTACTTGCCGGCCCGGGCCATCATCAGCAGCTTTTTGCACTCAGCCAGGCCCTGGGCGCTGGCAACCTTGACCTCCAGGTCCGGGTTGTAGGAGTGGATGGCGTCCACCACTGCCTGGGCCACGCCGCCGCTGGTGGCAAAGCCCCGGCCCGCGGCCGTGGCGGCGTTGAGCTCGTCGCCGGGGAGGGGCTCCAGGGTCTCAAAGTCCACCTCCCGGGCCTCGAACATACCCATCAGCTCTTCAAAGGTCACCACAAAATCCACGTGGCTGCGGATGGTCCGGCGGCTGGCCTCCAGCTTTTTGGCGGCGCAGGGACCCACGAAGCAGATTTTGATTTCCTCCCCCTCATGCTGCTTTTTCAGCAGACGGGCGGTGAGGACCATGGGGGTCATGGCCATGCTGATGTTGTCCGCCATGCCGGGGAACATCTTCTTGGCCATCACGCTCCAGCTGGGGCAGCAGCTTGTGGCCATAAAGGGGATCTCGTAGGGGACCTCGTTCAGGAAGTCCTTGGCTTCCTCAAGGGTGCACAGGTCCGCGCCCACGGCTACCTCCACCGTGTCGGCAAAGCCCAGCTCCCGCATGGCGGCCTTGATCTTGTCGGGGGTGAGGCCGGGGAACTGGCTGACGAAGGCGGGGGCCACGATGGCGATGACTTTTTCGCCGTTGCGCAGGCTCTGAACCAGCTGGAAGATCTGGCCCTTGTCCACAATGGCGCCGAAGGGGCAGCGCACCAGGCACATACCGCAGGACACGCACTTGTCCTGGTCGATCTTGGCCCGGCCCAGGCTGTCAGAGGTGATGGCGTTCATGCCGCAGGCGGCGGCGCAGGGGCGCTCGCTCTTGACGATGGCGTGGTAGGGGCAGACCTCCACGCACTTGCCGCACTTGATGCACTTGTCCTGGTCAATCTTGGTGCGGCCGCCGGGCTGGAAGCTCAGCGCGTCCTTGGGGCACACCTCCACGCAGGGGTGGGCCAGACAGCCCCGGCACATCTCGGTCACCCGCACGATCTTCTCCGGGCAGGCGTTGCAGGCGAATTTGATAATGTTAATCAGGGGGGGATCGTAGTATTTGGAGGTAATGATGCTGTTTTCAATGCCGGCGCTGACGGGAGCCTGCTCGTCCAGGGGGCGCAGGGGCAGACCGATGGCCAGCCGGATGCGCTCGGAGACGATGGCCCGCTCCAGGAAAATGTTGTTTCGGTGCAGCCCCACCTCGCCGGGGACGATCTTGTAGGGCAGCCGGGGCAGCTCCCGGGCGTAATCGTTGCCCTCATAGGACAGCCGGGCCACTTCGGTGAACACCCGGCGGCGGATTTCGGTAACCGTGGTATACATTCCGCGTGTTGGCATAATAATCAAAACTCCTTTACTCAAAATTGAATGATTCCCGCTCATTTTAGCATAAAACCCATCCCCCGCCAAGGGATAAATTTTAGGAATATGTGCGCAGGCAGACCTCCTTGGCCTTGGCCTGGATCTTCTTCAAATCCTCAAAGGTCTCCGGGCGGCGGCGGGGGTCCCGGAGGATGGCCGCCGGGTGGTACAGGGCGGTCATCCACACCCCGGCGCTCTCAAACCACTGCCCGTGCTCCTTGGTGATTTTAAAGTCCGGCTTAATGATCCGCAGGGCGGACACCCGCCCCAGGCACACAATGATTTTCGGCCGAAGCAGGGCCGTCTGATTGCGAAGGTAGCCGATGCACGCGTCCTGCTCCGTGTTCAGCGGGTCCCGGTTCTGAGGGGGCCGGCATTTTACCATGTTGGCGATGTATACGTTTTTCTTCCGGTCCAGGTCCACCACCGCCAGCATCTCGTCCAGCAGCTTCCCGGCCCGGCCCACAAAGGGCTCCCCCTTCAGGTCCTCGTTTTCGCCGGGGCCCTCCCCAATCAGCAGAATTTCCGCGTCCCGGGGGCCCACCCCAAACACCACGTTATGCCTCGTATCCGCCAGGGCGCACTTCCGGCAGCTCAGGCAGGTCTGCTCCAACTCCTCCCAGCCCAGCATTGCCATAGTCTCACACTCCTCCCGATTGTTTTCTAAATTGTATCACACAAACGCCAAAAGGGACAGCCCTTTTCCTTTTGGCACTATTTCCAAAAAAATTTTTACGTTCTCCCTATATCTCCGTCGAAACGACTAATTGCAGCTGGACAGCCAAGAAATGCCCGATTCCCCCCAAATACTTGGTATATCTGATGAATTCCCTGCGCATTCTTCGCAAAGAACTTACCTTAAATTGAGAATGAAGGCGGAAATCCCCAAAAAACCGCGGTCGTTTTGTAGCTGCCCGGCGAAAAAAACACTTGCTTTTTTTCCGTCCGTCCCATATACTAGAATCCGAAGTGGGGCAAAGTGGAGGGAAATTCCTCAATCAGACAGTGAAGTGGAGGGAGATACGAATGACGGGCACCTATGAGCACAACATCGACGCCAAGGGCCGCCTGTTTATCCCCTCCAAGCTCCGGGAAGAATTGGGAGTGACCTTCTACCTGGCCATGGGCGTGGACGCCTGCCTGGCCATCTACCCCCAGTCCACCTGGGACCGCTTCACGGAAAAATACCGCTCCCTGCCCATGAGCCAGTCCAAGGCCATGCGCCCCCTGTTTGCCAACGCCGTCAAGTGCGAGCTGGACAGCCAGGGCCGCATTGTGGTCCCCCAAAAGCTGCGCAAATATGCCGGGCTGGAGAAAGAGACGGTGATCATCGGCGTCAATGACCGTGCCGAGATCTGGAGCGCGGAAAAGTGGGCCGAAGAGGAAGAAGAAATGACCCCCGAAATGATGTCCGCCTGTATGGAGGCCCTTGGATTCTGATGAACGAGACGATTTTTACCCACCGGCCGGTGCTGCGGGACGAGTGCATCCAGGCCCTGGAGATCAAGCCCGGCGGGGTCTATCTGGACGGCACCCTGGGCCGGGCGGGCCACAGCCGGGAAATCGCCCGGCGGCTGACCTCCGGACGGTTGCTGTGCGTGGACCGGGACCAGGCGGCTCTGGACGCGGCCCGGGAACGGCTGGCCCCCTGGATGGACCGGGTCACCCTGGTGCACGGCAGCTTCGGCGATTTAAACGCCATTCTCTCCGCCCAGGGAGTTCCCCTTTTGGACGGAATGCTCTTTGACTTGGGGGTGTCCTCCCCCCAGCTGGACGACAAGGCCCGCGGCTTCTCCTACCAGGCGGACGCTCCCCTGGATATGAGGATGGATCAAAGCGCACCCCTTACCGCGCGGGAGCTTGTGAATGTTTACTCACAGGAGGCCCTGCGGGACATCCTGTGGCGCTATGGAGAGGAGCGGTACGCCGGGGCCATCGCCGGGGCCGTCTGCCGTCGCCGGGCGGACAAGCCCATTGAGACTACCCTGGAGCTGGCGGAGGTGATCAAATCCGCCATGCCCGCCAAGGCACTGCGGGAAAAACAGCACCCGGCCAAGCGCAGCTTTCAGGCCATCCGGATTGCCGTGAACAACGAGCTGGGGGAGCTGGAGCAGCTGCTCCAGGCCGTCCCCGGCCATCTGAAGCCCGGCGGCCGGCTGGCCGTCATCACCTTTCATTCCCTGGAGGACCGCATTGTCAAAACCGCCCTGGCCGCGCTGGCAAAGGGCTGTACCTGCCCGCCGGACTTTCCGGTGTGCGTCTGCGGCAAACAGCCCCAGATGCGGCTTTTGCAGCGAAAACCCATCCTCCCCTCCCCCCAGGAGGTGGAGGAAAACCCCCGGGCCCGCAGTGCCAAGCTCCGGGCGGCGGAAAAGCTTTGATCCACTACCAAAGAAAAGGAGGGGAGGCGTATGGCCTCACGCCGCCGCAGTTCCAAGCCAACTTCATACCGGACCTACGGCAATGTGGCCTATGCTCCCGCCTATGAGGGCAGCACCGCACCCCGCCGGAACCAGCAAACCGTCCGTCCCCCCCGGCCCAAGCAGCGCCCCCGCGCCCTCACCCGCACTCAGGTGCAGGTCCGGGAGGCCGGACAGGTTTCTCTCTTCGCCGTTATGGGCTTTCTGGCGGTGGGCGTGCTGGCCGCCCTGCTGATGTTCAGCTTCAGCCAGCAGACCGTCCTCAACCGGGAATTAAGCAACCTCCGCCGGGATTTGGCCGCTCTGGAGAGCGATCACGCCACCCTGTCCGCCCAATATGAAAAGGTCTTTGACCTGGAACTCATTCAGCAGGCGGTAGGCGACCAGATGGTCCGGCCCACCACCGACCAGATTGTCTATCTTGATTTGTCCGAGCCGGACAATGTAATTCTATACGGCGAGGAGCGCACGGGCGGAGCCGCCGGGGCCCTCCAGGGGTTCCGGGACGTCCTCTCCAGCATCGCCGCATATTTCCATTAGCTGGGCATATAGTAAAGGGAACCGTCCTGTATGGTTCCCTTTTGTTTCCATCTTAGGAGGTACCTGACCATGGCAAAGCGCCCCTCAACCGCACAAAAACGTTCCGGGCCAGTCCCTCACACCGCCAGCAAGCGGATGCTCTTGCGCCGGACCGTCTTCCTGATGCTTATATTCGGCGTAGTCCTGTTTATCCCGCTGATTAACCAGCTGTACAGCCTGGCCATCCTCCGCAATAGCGACTACGGCACCCAGGCCCGCCTGAATCAGATGCGGGACATTGAGGTGTCCGCCTCCCGGGGGACCATCCGGGACGCAAACGGCAACGTGCTGGCCATGTCCGCCACCGTCTACAACCTGATTCTGTCCCCCCGGGACCTTGTGGCCAGCGTAGAGGCCAAGGACTACCATGTAGACGGCAAGCTGGACGAGGACCGCTATCATGCCGCGATCGCCAAGGTCCAGGAGGATTTGAAGCGGGACCTGCTCCAGCTGATCCCCGATTTGGACGAGGAAACCCTGGACCGGCACATACAGGCTACAAAATACGCCTACCGGATGCTGAAAACAGACATTGAGCAGGAGGAGTACGATGTAATCCAGGCCTACATCACCGAGCACAAAACCGGCCCCGCCCTCTATCTCTCCCCGGACACCAAGCGGTACTACCCCTATGCCTCCCTGGCCTCTCAGGTCATCGGCTTTGTCAACAAGGAGGGGGGCGCCTACGGCATCGAGGCCGCCTACAACAGCGAGCTGGAGGGCTCCTCCGGCCGGGTGGTCACCACCAAGGCCGCCAACGGCACCGAGCTGATGAACAGCTACTCCAATTTCATCGACCCGGTGAACGGCTACGACCTGAACCTGACCATTGACGCCAACATCCAGCAGATGGCGGAGCAGACCCTCCGGGAGGGCATCGAAAAATTCGACGTGACCAACGGGGCCTTCTGTATCGTCATGAACCCCAAAACCGGGGCCCTGCTGGCCATCGCCAGCCTGCCGGACTACGACCCCAACCACTACAGTCAGGTCACCGACCCTCAGCTGCTCCAGAAGGTGGAGGAGCGCACTCCGGTCATTCTGGAACAGCTCCAGGCCGATAACCCCGACCAGCTCAGCTATGCGGAGCTGGAGGAAAAGGCCCATGCCCAGGCGCTGAACGAGGCCCGGTATGAGCAGTGGAGCAGCAAGGCCTTCGGCACTCAGTACCAGTACGAGCCCGGTTCTACGTTTAAAGCCATCACCCTTGCCGCCGCCCTGGAGGAAGGCGTGGTGGACGAAAACGACACCTTTTACTGCTCCGGCTCCAAGCAGGTGGCCGACCACGACATCGGCTGCTCCAAGCGAAGCGGCCACGGAAGCCAGACTCTGGCGAAAGCCGTGGAGAACTCCTGCAATCCGGCCTTTATCGAGATCGGCCAGCGGCTGGGCATCGATAAGTTTTACGACTACTTCGAGGCCTTCGGCATGAAATCCCTCACCGGTGTGGACCTGCCCAGCGAGGGCAAGGGCCTGGTGTGGAGCCGGAGCGAAATGGGCATTACCGACCTGGCCGTGGCCTCCTTCGGCCAGCGCTTCGAGGTCAGCCCCCTGCAAATGATTACCGGCTTCGCCGCCACCATCAACGGCGGACACCTGCTCCAGCCCTATATAGTGGAGAGCATCACCGACAGCGACGGCACTGTTCTGCAAAGCCACCAGGTCACCGAGGTCCGCCAGGTCATCAGCCAGGAGACCAGCGACAAGGTCCGCACCATCCTGGAGGGCGTGGTGGACGGCGGCACCGGGAAAAACGCCTACAAGACCGGCTACCGCATCGGCGGCAAGACGGGCACCTCCGAAACCAAGGTCACGGGCGAGGTGATCGTGTCCTTTATGGGCTTCGCCCCCGCCGACGACCCGGAGATTCTGGTACTGCTGGCCTATGACCGGCCCCGGCGGGCCGCTCCCGGCGCCAGCAACTCCACCACCGGCTGGTATATCAGCGGCGGCCAGATGGCCGCCCCCATGGCCGGCGACTTGATCGCCAAAATCATGGATTACAAGAACGTGGAGAAGCAGTACAGCGGCGACGAGTCCGGTTCTGCGGACGTATCCATGCCCCGGGCCACCGGCCAGCCGCTCTCCCAGGCCATCGAGGCCCTGGAGAAAAAGGGCCTGGGCTACCGGACCGTAGGCGAGGGCGACACCGTCACCGCCCAGATCCCCGGCCAGGGCACCATGCTGGCCAGCGGAAGCACGGTAATCCTCTACCTGGGCGACGAGAGCCCCGAGATGAGCGAGTGCATCGTCCCCAACGTACGGGGCCTGGGCTACGACGCCGCCCGGGCCCGGCTGGAGGCCGCCGGCTTCTATATGCGCTCCTCCGGCTCGGGAATGCAGGACGCGTCCTCTACCGCCCACAGCCAGAGCCTGGAGGCTGGAGAAACCGCCCCCCTGGGCACTGTAATCAGCGTGTCCTTTATCGCCAAGGTGGAGGACGGGTATGTGTATACCGGTTAAATAGAATCTATATAGAATGAAACTGCACCCATGAGGGGTGACGAACATGAAACTGCACAGCCTTTTGGCTGGCGTCCCCCTCATGGGGGAACCCTCTAACCCGGAAATGGAAATTACTTCCATTTCCTATGACACCCGCACACTGCGTCCCGGCGCACTTTTCATCGCTCTGCCCGGGGCCAAAACCGACGGCCACAAGCATATCCCCGAGGCCCTGGAACGGGGCGCCGCCGCCGTTTTGTGCCGGCAGGCCCCCCCGGAGCCCGGTCCCTGGCTGCTGACCGACAATCCCCGGCGGGCCCTGGCTCTGGCGTCCGCCAACTGGTTCCGCCATCCGGGCCGGGAGATGGTCCTCATCGGCGTCACCGGCACCAACGGCAAAACCACTACCACCTGCCTCATCAAATCCATGCTGGAGCAGGCCGTCGGAGCGAAAGTGGGGCTTATCGGCACCATCCAGAACATGATTGGAGAGGAAATTCTCCCCGCCCAGCGGACCACCCCGGAATCCTACGAGCTGCAAAAGCTCCTGCGGTCCATGGCGGACGCGGGGTGCACCCATGTGGTGATGGAGGCCTCCTCCCACGCCCTGGTCCAGCACCGGACGGCGGGACTGCAATTTGACGCGGGGATTTTTACCAATCTCACCCAGGACCACCTGGATTACCACAAGACCATGGAGGCCTATCGGGACGCGAAAGAGATTCTCTTTGACCAGAGCGAAGTCGCGGTTTTCAATCTGGATGACGAGGCGGGCCGCTGGTATGCCCAGCGCCGGGCGGGCCCCATGTTCACCTACTCGGAAAACCGGGCCCGGGCCGATTTAAGCGCCCGGAACATCCAGCTGTATCCGGAGCACGTCTCCTTCGAGGCCCTGATTGCCGGGGAACTGCGGCGGGTCAACCTGCCCATTCCCGGGGGCTTCTCCATCTACAACGCCCTGGCGGCTCTGTCCTGCGGGCTGGCCCTGGGGCTCCCCCTGAAGGACTGTGCCGCCGCTCTGGCCCGGGCCAAGGGGGTAAGAGGCCGGGTGGAGGTGCTGCCCACCCCCGCCCCCTATACGGTCATTCTGGACTACGCCCACACCCCGGACGCCCTGGAAAACATTCTGAACGCCTGCCGGGGCTTCGCCCAAAACCGCCTGATCTGCCTGTTTGGCTGCGGCGGCGACCGGGACCGCTCCAAGCGGCCCATTATGGGGGCGGTGGCGGCGGAGCTGGCCGACCTGGTGGTGCTCACCTCCGACAACCCCCGCACCGAGGACCCGGAGGCCATTTTGGAGGAAATCCTCCCCGGTTTTCAGGACTGGAGCACCCCCGTTCATGTGGAGCCCGACCGGGTAAAGGCCATTCACTGGGCCCTGGACCAGGGCCGGGCAGGGGATGTGATTCTCCTGGCCGGCAAGGGCCACGAGACCTACCAGGAAATTTCGGGGGAAAAGCGCCCCCTGGACGAGCGGGAGGTTGTGGGGGAATATTTTGAGAAAATCCTGGTATTTTCCTGATCTCTATGATATAATATTGGGCCGTTACACAAGAGAATGAGAACCGGAGGGGTTTTATTATGGCATCCATCCTCAGCTTTATTGTAGCCTTTGGCGTGTGCGTCATTGCGGGGCAGATTCTCATCCCCCTGCTGCGGCGCTGGAAGGCGGGCCAGTCCATTCGTACGGACGGCCCCACCTGGCATATGTCCAAGCAGGGCACCCCCACCATGGGCGGGCTCATGTTCATCCTGGCCATCGGCGCGGCCATTCTGGCGGCGGGCTGGCAGGAGCTGCGGCAGGGGATCTACGCCCACCTGTTCGTGTTCCTCTTTGCCCTGGTCTTTGGGGCCATCGGCTTTGTGGACGATCTGCAAAAGCTGCGCCACCACGCCAACGAGGGCCTTACCGCCCCCCAGAAGTTCCTGCTTCAGCTGGCGGCCTCCATATTGTTCGCCGTCCTGCTGCGCAATTACGGCTATCTCACCCCCAACCTGTATATTCCCTTCCTGAATCTGGAGCTGCTGGGCATCCCCTGGCCGGTCTATATGGTCTTTGCCGCTTTCGTGATGGTGGCCACGGTGAACGCCGTGAACCTCACCGACGGCATCGACGGGCTGGCCACCGGCGTGACCATCCCCGTGGCCC
>CAJUPG010000028.1 GCA_910588455.1 uncultured Oscillospiraceae bacterium | reverse complement strand
ATCCAGTCCCACGTCCCCGCCCACGCCCAGCTGGGCTGGGTGCTGGACTGCTACACCATGTTCGGCGAGCTCTCCCGTATGACCCAGTTCAAGGACAAATCCGCCAAGCACAAGGACAACATCAACGCCGGCCTGTTCACTTACCCCGCCCTCATGGCCGCCGATATCCTGCTCTATCAGCCGGACTTCGTCCCCGTGGGCGAGGACCAGAAGCAGCACGTGGAGATTTGCCGGGACATCGCCGAGCGCTTTAACGGCATCTACGGGGACGTGTTCAAAATCCCCGCCCCCCACATCTCCAAGGTGGGGGCCCGGATCATGAGCCTCAACGACCCCGCCTCCAAAATGAGCAAGTCCAACCCGGAGGGCTGCGTCACCCTGATGGACAAGCCCGAGGATATTCTGCGCAAGTTCAAGCGGGCCGTCACCGACAGCGACACGGAGCGCTGCGTCCGCTTCGCCCCCCGGGAGAAGCCCGGCGTATCCAACCTGGTGCAGATCTACGCCTCCGTCACCGGCAAAACCTTTGACGAAATTGAGGCGGAGTTTGCGGGCAAGGGCTACGGAGCCTTCAAGCCCGCGGCGGGGGAGGCGGTCATTGAGGCCCTGCGCCCCATCCGGGAGGAGACCGAGCGCCTGCTGGCGGACAAGGCATATCTGGAGAGCGTCTACAAGGCGGGGGCCGAAAAGGCCGGCTATGTGGCCAACAAGACCTTGCGGAAGGTGTATAAAAAAATCGGCTTTGTGCCTGCAAAATGAATTTGAGAGATAAAAACGCGAGATATTTAAAGAGGTAACAGCCTATGCCCATCCAATTTCAAGTCGTCGGCATGGTGGCCGCCGCCCTGCTGGCCGCCGCCCTCATCGCCCTGGTCACCACCCCGGTGGTCCGTTCCCTGGCCTTTAAAATGCGGGCCGTGGACGTGCCCAAGGACAACCGCCGGATGCACAACCACCCCATCCCCCGGATGGGAGGGCTGGCCATCTTTCTGGGCTTTTTGTTCAGCGTGCTCATCTTCGTCCCCCTCACCGACGAGCTGCGGGGGATGCTGCTGGGGGCGGTGGTCATCGTGGTGCTGGGGGTGCTGGACGACATCTACGCCCTGCCCGCCATGCCCAAATTCCTGGTGCAGATCGGCGCGGCCCTGATTGCGGTCCTTCAGGGCAACGTCATCACTCATCTGTCCAACCCCAACCTGTTCAGCGCCAACCCCATCTGGAATCTGGGTGTGCTGTCCATCCCCTTTTCGGTGCTGTGGATCGTGGCAATCACCAACGCGGTAAACTTAATCGACGGTCTGGACGGCCTGGCCTGCGGCGTGTCCGCCATCAGCTCCATGACGCTGCTGGTCATCGCCCTCACCGTGTCCGAGCCCCAGGTGGCGCTGCTGATGGCCGCCCTGTCCGGGGCCTGCCTGGGCTTTCTGCCCTACAACCTGAACCCGGCAAAAATCTTCATGGGGGACACCGGCTCCACCTTTTTGGGCTACATCCTGGCGGTGGTCTCTATCCAGGGGCTGTTCAAATACGCCACCATCATCTCCTTCGCGGTGCCCTTCCTGCTCATGGGCCTGCCCATCTTCGACACCTGCTTCGCCATTCTCCGCCGGGTGTCCCACGGCCAGTCCCCCATGGCCCCCGACCGGGGCCACATCCATCACCGGCTCATCGACATGGGCCTGTCCCAGAAGCAGGCGGTGGCGGTGCTGTATGTCATCAGCGCCATTCTGGGCCTGTCCGCCGTGATTTTGACCACCAGCGGCGTGGCTAAGGCCATGCTGTTTCTGGCCTCTCTGTGCGTGGCGGGGGGAGTGGCCGCGATGCTGTTTTTAAACCGGGTCAATGAGGAGGACTCCAAAAAATGAAGAAAATCAAGGTTATGGCCGTATTCGGAACCCGGCCAGAGGCGGTGAAAATGGCCCCTCTGGCGCTGGAGCTGGCCAGGCGGCCCGGAATCCAGGCCCAGTGCTGCGTCACCGCCCAGCACCGGGAGATGCTGGACAGCGTACTGGACATCTTTGGGGTGAAGCCCGACTTCGATTTGAACATCATGCAGCCCCGGCAGACCCTCTCCTCCATCACCAGCAAAACCCTGCTGGGCATGGAGGCGGTGCTGGAGCAGGCCAGGCCGGAGCTGATTTTGGTCCACGGGGACACCTCCACCACCTTCGCCGGAGCCCTGGCCGCCTTCTACCACCAGATTCCCGTGGGCCACGTGGAGGCGGGCCTGCGGACCTATGACAAATACTCCCCCTTTCCAGAGGAGATGAACCGGCTTCTGGTCTCCAGCCTGGCGGACCTCTACTTCTGCCCCACCCACACCAACAGCACCAACCTGGAAAAAGAAAACCACCGTAAAAATATCTTTATCACCGGCAACACTGTCATTGACGCACTGCAAACCACGGTGAAGAAGGATTTCACCTTCTCCCAAGCGGTGCTCAACCAGCTGGACTATCAAAATCAGAAGATCATTCTGGTCACCTGCCACCGGCGGGAGAACTACGGCCAGCCGATGGCCCAGATCATGACTGCCCTGCGCCGGCTGGCGGACGCCTTCCCCGACGTGCAGATGGTCTACCCCGTCCACCTGTCCCCGGTGGTCCAGGAGGCTGCCCGGGCCTATCTGGACAAACACCCCCGCATCCATTTAATCGCCCCCCTGGCGGTGGACGAGATGCACAATCTGATGGCCCGGTGCCATCTGGTTATGACCGATTCCGGCGGGTTACAGGAGGAGGCGCCCGCCCTGGGCAAGCCGGTGCTTGTCCTGCGCCGGGAGACCGAGCGCCCCGAAGCCGTGGAGGCGGGCACCGTCCGGCTGGCGGGGGTGGAGGAACAGCCCGTGTTCCAGATGGCCGCCCGGCTGCTGGAGGACCCGGCCGCCTACGCCCAGATGGCCCACGCGGTCAATCCCTACGGGGATGGCAAAGCCTGCGTCCGGATTGCCGACGCCATTGAATGGCATTTCGGCCTGCGGGAGAAGCCCCCCGCCCCCTTCGCCCCCCGAGCTTGAGGTAAGCTATGGAACAAAAAAACAGGCTGCGCATCGCGCTGGCCATTATCCTGCTCATTTCCCTGGCCATGCTCACCAGCTTTGG
Organism: uncultured Oscillospiraceae bacterium; assembly: GCA_910588455.1. Taxonomy (GTDB): domain Bacteria; phylum Bacillota; class Clostridia; order Oscillospirales; family Oscillospiraceae; genus Lawsonibacter. The sequence goes on along the minus strand of CAJUPG010000028.1, from coordinate 19,516 downwards.
GCGGGTCCTGTTCGCCCGGGACGTGCCCCGGGTGTCCCTGGCCCCGCCGGAGAGCAGCGCCTCCTCCTCCAAAGACGCCTCCAACCAGGAGGGCGCGCTTCTGCGGGTAGAGGTTACCCCCCAGACGGTCCAGGAGGTGGTACGCACCCTGGACCGGGTCAACAGCTACTACCGGGAGCTCACGGTGGAGCTCTTCTGGTCCGGGGGCTCCTCCTCCACCCAGGTTCTGGTATGGGCGGACCAGGGCTGGAGCCACAGCCAGCAGGCCCTGCCCTCCGGCGCAGTGCGCCACGACCTGGAGGGAGAGGGGACCCGGTACGCCTGGTACGACGGGGACGAGGCGTATCTGTCCGCCCCCATTCCGGAGGAGACTCCGGTGGAGGCGGATTTGTCCCAGCGCATTCCCACCTATGAAACGGTGCTGGCCCTGGAGCCGGAGCAGATTACCGCCGCCGGCTATGAGGACCGGGGGGGCATCCCCTGCGTCTACGTGGAGTATCAGGGCCAGGCGCTCATGGGCTACCGCCAGCGGTACTGGGTCAGCGTCAACACCGGGCTGCTGGCGGCCGCGGAGACTTTGTCCGGGGAGGACGTGGTCTACCGTATGTCCGCCCAGCCCGCCCAGACCCCCTGTCCGTCCGGCACCAGCTTCGCCCTGCCCGGCGGAGAGAGCCTGCATCAAGCTCCATAGGAGGGGTCCGGCTTCTCCTTGCTCTCCCCCAGCCCCATAATCAGCACCAGCCCCAGGGCGATGGCAAGCTCCAGATTGTCCCCTTCCAGAAAGAGGAACAGGACAATGAGCAGCAGCAAAATGTCGCCGCTGTCCCAGTCCTCCAGCTTCAGCTTTTTTAAAATACCGCTCAGTCCCCCGGTCAGCTCCCCCCAGGGGAACCGGGGAGGAGGCGGAGCGCCCGGGGGAGGCCCCCCCACCGGGGCCCAGCCGGAGCCTGGGCCGTCCTGCTCCACCACCCGGGTATAAGTATTTCCATTGGGGATATAACGATTATAGATGCTCCTCCTCCCCCTTTCCAAAGGCGCCCAGGGCGGTCCGGATCACCCGGGCCATCCGGGCCAGCTGCATGGCCTTGTCAAGCTTGGCCCAGCGCTCCTCCCGGACAAAGGGCCGCAGAGCCGCCAGCAGGGCGGCGTTCCGGTCGTCACCCCTCTGGTACTCCTGCCACACCTTCATCCCCAGGTTCAAAAGCCTGGGGTCCAGATTTTCCAGAGGGGAGGCCATTGGCGGAGCCGGCGGTCCTGCCGGCTCCGCCGCCGGGGCCTGGGATTGGTCCGGCCCCTTTTGCAGGGACTGGGCCAGGGCCATAATCTGGCTCATAGCCGCCTGGTCGCCCAAAATGGCATTTAACTGTTCTTCAAATTCCGCCACGGGCGCACCCCCTCTCCCCCGAAAACCGCGTGCCCGGTGGTCACGCCCTACAAATTGTTACTCCAGCCCGGACTGCTTGGCCTGCCGCTCAATATTCTGGACCAGCTGGGCCCCCTCCTGGGTGGCCAGCAGGTTCTGGAGCATGGACATCAACTCCTGGGGCCTGCCATTGGCCGCCGCCTGGGCGGCGCTTTCCACCGAGCCGTTCTGCTGGAGCAGAGAGACAAGGCGCCTGGCCTCTCCGGACTGGGCCAGCTGACGGATTGCGTCCCGGTTTTTCACCATATGAGAGGCCGCGGCCGTCTGAAAATCCTGATCGCGCTGCATGATCCTTCACCTCAAAAAACAGATTTCAACCTTAGTATATGCAGGAGGTTTCCCAAGGTGACGTTCCGAATTTTCGTCTTTTCCGACTCCCACCGCTCGCTGCGCAATATGTATGCGGCGGTGGACGAACATAAGCCCGACCTGGTGATCCATCTGGGAGATGTGATGCGGGACGCGGAGGAGCTGTCCTGCGCCTACCCCAAACAGGCCATCGTCATGGTCCCCGGCAACTGCGACGGCTGGGTTACCGAACCGCTGCAAAAGCGGCTGGAGATTCACGGAAAAACCCTGCTGTTTTCCCACGGCCATATCTGGCGGGTGAAATCCGGCTATGGCGAGGCCCTGGCCGCCGCCCGCACGGCGGGGGCGGACCTGGTGATGTTCGGCCACACCCACCTGGCCTGCTGCACCCGGGAGCCGGATGGGCTGTGGGTGCTCAACCCCGGCTGCGCCCGGTACAGCTACGGTGTTGTGACCATTACCGATGGAGAAATGCACTGCGAAATTGTCGAATAAGGAAATTTTATGAAAAAACTGCTCTATATTCTCTCCCACCGCTCGGTATTTGTAGCCCTCTCCCTGATCGCCCAGATTGGCGTGATGTTTTTCCTCATTTCCTTTTTTTCGGAAAGCGACGCGTCCTTCTACTGGTCCTGCATCGCGCTGAGCATTCTGTCCTCTCTGCTGATCCTGGGCAGCCGGATGGAGCCCGCCTATAAAATCGCGTGGCTGCTGCTGGTGCTGCCCTTTCCGGTGTTCGGGGGCTTTTTCTACTTTTTGATCGGCGGCAACCATATTTCCGCCCGTCTGAAGCGCAAGATGCAGGGCATCGCCCAAAAAACCAAGGTCGCCCTCATCGACGACTTCAAGGCCGGTGATCTGCTCCCCTTGGGGGAGGACGCCGCCGGACAGGCCCGGTATCTGGAAAACTACGCCTACGCTCCCGCCTATACCAACACGGAGGCGGAGTATTTTGCGCTGGGGGAGCTGGCCTTTGAAAAGATGCTGGAGGAGCTGCGCAAGGCCAGACACTACATCTTTCTGGAGTATTTTATTCTGGAGCCGGGGAAAATGTGGGACAGCATTTTGGAGATTCTGACCCAGAAGGCCGCCCAGGGAGTGGATGTGCGCATAATCTACGACGATATGGGCTGTATGTTCACCCTGCCCCGGGACTACGACCGGAAAATGGAAGACCTGGGGATTCAATGCCGGGTATTCAACCGCTTCACGCCCGTGGTCACCCTGCGCTTCAACAACCGGGACCATCGGAAGCTGCTGATTATCGACGGTACGGCAGGCTTCACCGGGGGGATCAATCTGGCGGACGAGTACATCAACCAGAAGGAACGCTTCGGCCACTGGAAGGACAGCGCCATCTGGCTGGAGGGGGACGCGGTGTGGTCCATGACGGTGATGTTTTTGACTATGTGGGAGTTCTGCTCCGGCTGGGAGGAGGACTACTCCCGCTTCAAGCCCGACCCCGCCCCCGTGCGGCCCTGGACCGGCTATGTCCAGCCCTATACGGACACCCCCCTGGACTTTGAGGCGGTGGGGCAGGCGGTGTATCTGAATCTGATTACCCGGGCCCGGAAGTATATCTATATCACCACCCCCTATCTGGTCATTGACACCGCCACCAGCACCGCCCTGTGCAACGCCGCCAAGGCGGGGGTGGACGTGCGGATCATTACCCCCCATCTCCCGGACAAGCGGTATGTCTTTGAGGTCACCCGGGCCCACTACCCGCCTCTGCTGGAGGCGGGGGTGCAGATTTACGAGTATACCCCCGGGTTCATCCACGCGAAAAACTTCGTGGTGGACGGCCGCTTCGCCACGGTGGGAACGGTAAATCTGGATTACCGGAGCCTGTTTCTCCACTTTGAGGACGGGGTGTGGCTGTGTGAGGCTCCCTGCATTGAGGACATCAAAAAGGACTTTGAGGCGACCATGCAGGTCTCCGAGCGCGTCAATCTGCGGAAATTCCGGCGGTTGAGCCCACTGGTGCAGCTGTATCGGAATGTGCTGCGGCTGTTCGCGCCGCTGATGTAAAAAACAGGGACCAGGAAATTTTCCTGGTCCCTGTTTCTTTGCTGTTTCAGGCCGCCGCCTCAAAGGGCTGGCGCGCCTCCTCCTGCTCCTCCGGCTGGGGCTGCTCCGCCGGATTTGCTTTGGTGGTGGTGCGGGTGGTGCCGCCGGAGACAAACGCCTTGCCGCACTCCGGGCAGATGGCGGTGTGATAGGTCACGCTCTGGCTGACCACCTTCCGGTCCTCCCGGACGGCCTTGGCCCGCTCCCGGACCACGTGCTCCATCTCATGGCCCCGCACCGCGGAGGCGGCCATGTCCGGGTCTACATTGGTGGGGGTCTGGAAGGACACGCCCATATCGTCGGAGCCGTCCTGGTACTTGCGCTCCTTGCAGGTCTGGCACTCCCCCTCCTCCAAGGCCTTCTGCGCCTCCTCTGCGGCGGAGGCTCCCTGGGCATCCTGCTCCTCCTCCGGATACTGGATCCGCATCCGGACGGCTATCTCCGCCGGGTCCGCCCCCTCCCGCATGGCGGGCAGGCTGTATCCGGCAATCAGGCCGGTGCTCCGGCCGGCGGTGGCGGTAGGCTCCGCCTTGACGGGGGTTACCGGGTCAACCGGGTTTTCCAGACCGCCGGCGGGCTTGTGGTAGTAAGAAACAGGAGAAAAAAAGGATGAGTAGCCCGAAATTGCACCGAGCATTGCGGTTCCCTCCTCTTGCGATAATTTTACACATCTATGGTAGCAGATTCTGCCTTAAATTGCAAGAAGGATTTGCACAGAAAACAGATGTTTACAGTAGTTCATTAAAATTGATGCAACCTGCGCCCGGGTGGCGCTGCCACCGGGGGCCAGCGTCCCGTCGTCCATGCCGGAAATCAATCCGTTCTCTGCTGCCCAGCACACCGCGTCCCGGGCGTAATCGCTGATTTGTTCAAAATCTGTAAAATTCAGCTCCGCTGCGGAAATGGAGGGCCGCCCCGCGTAGTTGTAGAGCATGGTTGCCAGCTGCTCCCGGGTAACCGCCGCCTCCGGCGCGCTGCCGTCAGAAACGCCTGCGGCAATGGCCCATTCCACACCCTTTTCGTACCAGACAGCCCCGCCGCTTACATCCACACCGTCGTATTTGGCCAGGGTTGTTACCAGCATTGAGCGGGTCATGGGGGCTTCCGGCTGGAAGGAGCCTTCTCCGATTCCGGAAAAGATTTCCCGGGCGGTGACAAATTGAACGGCCTCCTGGGCCCAGTGCCGGTTTATATCGTCAAACAGCTTTGTATTGTCCACAATTTTTACCGCCGCCCCGTCGGACACCGGCAGGGTTATGCCATCTCCGGCGGCCAGGGACTGCTTGACAACCTCCCGGGTTCCGCCGCTCTGGAGCAGTACGGCCACCGTCCCGGCAGTGGCTCCGGATACCGGAATTTCCACCAGTACCGGCGTATTCACTCCGGTGTGCAGCAAAATCAGCGGGGCTTCCTCCATCTCCCGGACCGCCGGAAGCGCCGGCATAGGAATGGATATGACCTCCTGGTGAACCTGTGCGGCCCGGGACGCGGCGGCAGGTATGCTGGCGACAACCTGCATCTGTCCAGAGGGGAACACCGTGGTGGTAAAGGTACTGCCATTCTGGCGCTCTACGACGGTAATGACGGTGCCGTCCTGCTGGGTTTCCACCGTAGTTTGGGAGCCGTCGCTGTTTTTTACCGTGGTTTTGTTGCTGGGCGGTGTGGGAGTCACCGCAGGCCGGTAGGGTTCCGGGTCCGGTGCAGGGACCACCAGTACGGGAGGGGCGGGAACAAAAGGCGGCGTGGGAGCCAGCTCCGGCTTTTTCCCGGGGAGAGTCACTCCGGTGAAGGTGTGCTCCAGGGAGATGCCCTCCCATTGGAAGATCACAGCCGGATCAGGGCGCTCTGTGTCCGACCCGTTGCGTATGCCCAGGGGCCGGAATACCGCAGTACCGCCGGATACCTCTGCGGAGAGCTCGCCCTCCAGAGTGCAGTGTTCGGCATCCGAAGGGGCAGCCGTTACAACGCCGCCGGCCCCGGTGCAGAGATTTCCGAATGGATCTGCCACCCGGAGAGACAGGGCGCTCCAGACCAGAGCTCCCTGGTCCGCATCTGCTTCCGGGGGCTCCTCCGGCGGGAGCAGCTCCAGGTGGTCGGCCTCCCCGGGGAGCACAGTCAGCGTCAGACTGGTCTGGACCAGATAGATCAGATCCTCATCCCACTCATCGGCGGCCAGAAAGCTGGCTGTCAGGGTCCACTCTCCCGCGGTACAGAAGGGGCTGCCGCTTCCGGCCTCATAGGCGGGAATCCGGATTTCACCATCGCAGATGCTGCCGTGGAATTCGGCGGTTCCCGCCGGGCCGGTTCCGGCCAGCACCACCGGCGCTTCCTCCGCGATGGACAAGCTGCTGGTACTGCCGGTTTCATTGTCCGGCGCGTAGATGCGGCTCACCGTCAAGGCAAACGCGCCGCCTGCCTGCACCGGCTCCTCACCGGAGAGGGCGAGCACCGCTGTGCCAATTCCCGGCTCGGTAGGCTCCAGGGCGGCGGCCCGGGGGACGGCCAGCGCCAGAAACAGCACCAGCAGTACGGACATCCATTTTTTCGTCATCTCTATAGTCCTCCTAAATAAATTTGCGTGAGCAAACACACACACATACCGAAATTATACAATTTCAACAGAATAAGTCAAGGAAAATCACCTATATTTTGTATAATATGAATAAAATTGTCAATCATTCTCTTTTGCTGGACATTTCTTCCGGTTTCCGTTAAACTAAAAGGGCGCAAATTGAATCAGAAGGAGCATCAAAATAATATGGAGCAAATTATCCAGGCGCTGGCCCAGGAGCTGGGCCGGCCTGCCGAACAGATTCAAAATGTGGTGACCCTCATTGACGAGGGGGCCACCATTCCCTTTATTGCCCGCTACCGCAAGGAGCTCCACGGCTCCATGGACGACCAGCTGCTGCGGGAGCTGGCGGACCGGCTGCAATACCTCCGCAGCCTCCAGCAGCGCCGGGCGGAGGTCACCGCCCTGATTGACGGCCAGGGTAAGCTCACAGAGGAGCTGTCCACCGCCATCCAGAACGCCGCCACCCTGGCAGAAGTGGAGGATTTATACCGGCCCTACAAGCAGAAGCGCCGCACCCGGGCCACCATCGCCCGGGAGAAGGGACTGGAGCCTCTGGCCCAGCTGGCCTACGCCCTGGGCAGTCCCGCTGTGGACATGGAGCAGGCCGCCCAAGACTACATCGACCCGGAAAAAGGGGTGGAGACCGTCCAGGAGGCGCTGCAAGGGGCCAACGACATTATCGCCGAGTGGATTTCCGACGACGCGGAGGTGCGGAAAATGCTCCGGGAGCTGTATCTGCGCCGGGGAATGCTGGTCTCCCGGGCGGCGGCAAAGGAGCCGGAGGACTCGGTTTACCGGCTGTACTACGACTTCAAGTGCCCTGTGGGCCGGGTCCAGGGCTATCAGACCCTGGCTGTGAACCGGGGGGAACGGGAGGAGATTTTAAAAGCCTCTGTAGAACTGGACCCGGAGACCGCCCATATCGCCCTGCGGCGCATGACCGTCCCCAACCGGGCGGCTATGGACTTTGTCCGCTCGGCGGCGGACGACGCCTATGACCGGCTGCTCCAGCCCTCTCTGGAGCGGGAGATCCGGGCCTATCTCACCGATCAGGCCAATGAGGGGGCCATCCATATGTTCGCGCTGAACCTGAAGCCTCTGCTGATGCAGCCCCCCGTCAAGGGCAAGGTGACCATGGGTCTGGACCCGGGTTACCGGATGGGCTGTAAGGTGGCGGTGGTGGACGGCACGGGCCGGGTGCTGGATACCACGGTGGTCTACCCCACCCACGGGGAGCGGCAGAAAAAAGCCTGCATCGAAACCCTGTCCAGGCTGATTCGGAAGCACGGGGTTGTTCACATCGCCATCGGCAACGGCACCGCCAGCCGGGAGACCGAGCAAATGACGGTGGAGCTCATTCAGGCGGCGGGGGGCGGGGTGTCCTACATGATCGTCAGCGAGGCGGGGGCCTCCGTCTACTCCGCCAGCAAGCTGGCGGCGGAGGAGTTCCCGGATTTCGACGTGAACCTGCGCTCTGCCGTGTCCATCGCCCGGCGGCTCCAGGACCCCCTGGCGGAGCTGGTGAAAATCGACCCCAAGGCCATCGGCGTGGGGCAGTATCAGCACGATATGCCCCAGGCCCGGCTGGGAGAGGCCCTGGACGGGGTGGTGGAGGACTGCGTCAACGCCGTGGGGGTGGACGCGAACACCGCCTCCCCCTCCCTGCTCCGGCGGGTGGCGGGGCTCACCGCCGCCACCTCCAAAAATCTGGTGAAGTACCGGGAGGAAAACGGGCCCTTCACCTCCCGGAAGCAGCTTTTGAAGGTCCCCAAGCTGGGCCCCAAGGCCTTTGAACAGTGCGCGGGCTTTTTGCGGGTGCCCGAAAGCCAAAGTGTGCTGGATAACACCGGGGTTCACCCGGAGAGCTATCCGGCGGCAGAAAAGCTGCTGGATGCCTGCGGCTGTACGCTGGACAATGTGTCGCAGCTGAAGGAGAAGGCGGAGGCCATCGGTCTGCCCCAACTGGCGGAGCAGTGCGGCGTGGGCGTGCCCACTCTGGCGGACATCATTAAGGAGCTGATGAAGCCTGGCCGGGATCCCCGGGACGAGCTGCCGCCCCCCATTTTACGCACAGATGTGCTGGAGGCCAAGGATCTGAAGCCCGGTATGGAGCTCCAGGGGACGGTGCGCAATGTGATAGACTTCGGCGTATTTGTGGACGTGGGCGTTCACCAGGACGGGCTGGTCCACATCAGCCAGCTTCCCCGGCGGGTGAAGCACCCCAGCGAGCTTCTGCGGGTAGGGGATGTCATCACCGTTTGGGTAAAAGAGGTGGACGAGAAGAAAAAACGCATCGGCCTTACCATGAAAAAACCGTAAATCTTCCGCCGGTCAACCCATAATTGCGGGATAGTTGGTAGATGCAACCGCCTCTTTTTGCTATTCTGAGGGTGCAAATTTGAAAAGGAGGCAAAACTATGTTAATAATGACCCCGATTGTCCTGATAGGAGGCATCATTTATCTTGCGGTTCTGGGAGGAATTATTTACCTGTTTATCCTGCTGGTGAAGGCCCTGCGCAAGTACCTGAGCACCAAGGAGGTCCGGGAGGAAAAATCCTCCGTGAAGCGCACCTTGGGGGAGGCCATCAAGGCCCGCCGGGAGGGATGCAGAATGACCCAGGAATTTGTGGCAGAGTCCATTGGAGTCAGCCGCCAGGCGGTGTCTAAATGGGAGGTGGGCGCGTCGGACCCCAGCACCTCCAACCTGTTTGCCCTGGCCAAGCTCTTCGGCGTGTCCGTGGAGGAGCTGCTGGAGGGGGTAAAATAGGTTGCATTTCGTCCGCCGTTTCGTGTATAATAAAACATCAGAACAGATGGGAAAGGTGGTGCCTTCTATGAAAATTGACAGTAACAGCATGGTATCAATCACAGAAGCAAGTCAAAATTTTTCTAAGGTGGCAAAGCTGGTTGACCAACTGGGCGCCGCTGTGATTATGAAAAATGATATGCCCAAATATTTGGTGCTGGATTTCAGTCAAGCGGATACGGACGTGGCTGCGGCGGACGAAGAAGTGGAGCGGATTTCCAATCAGCTGCTGGAAAAAAATCGTGTTGCCTATGAGGTTTTAGCCAAATGATTCTTCTATCCAAAGCACAGGTACTCGGGCTGCATGAGAAGCTGATCGAACGGTTTGGCGGAAGTCCGGGGATGCGGGACGAGGGATTGCTGGACGCTGCCTTAGCGGCTCCATTTCAGTCCTTCGCCAGAGAAGAGCTATTCCCATCCCTGCAAACAAAAGCGGCGAGACTGGGGTATGGCTTGATTACAAATCATGCCATGATCGATGGAAATAAGAGACTTGGCGCCCATGTTATGCTGGTATTTTTAGAATTAAATGGAGTAAGGCTGCAATATACGCAAGAAGAGCTGTATTCTATTATTCTTGCTGTAGCGTCCGGAAGCGGAACACAGGAAGCCTTGCTGGAATGGCTGCTGGAGCATCAGATTTAGAGAAAAAAGGAGACCAAAACCATGCACGAAAAACCGCCCGTCCGTCTGATTGCCTGCGACATTGACGGCACCCTGCTGCAAAAGGGGGCGCGGAACATTTCCCCGGAAATTTTTCAGGAAATTGACCGGCTGGAGCAAAGGGGAGTCCTGTTCTGCCCCGCCAGCGGACGGCAGTACCACAGCCTGCGTCAGCTGTTCGCCCCGGTGGCGGACCGGCTGCCCTACTTATGCGAAAACGGGGCGATTGCCTACGGCCCGGGGAATCCAGGCCCGGTGCTGCACAAAACCGTGATGGACCGGGCTCCAGCGGAGGAGCTGTGCTGGGAAATTCTGGCCGTTCCCGGCTGCGAGGTGCTCATCTCCGGGGCCAACACCAGTTATCTGTGCCCCAAGGAGGACGACATTGAGGGGGTCATCCGGGATTTTACCGGCAACAATATCCAACTGGTTCCCCGTCCGGAGGACGTTCCAGAGGACATCATCAAGGTATCCGCCTATTGCCGCTTCGGGGCGGCGGAGATGGAGCCTGTGCTGGCCCCCCGGTGGTCGCAGCGCTTCCGGCCGGCGGTGGCCGGGGCCCGCTGGCTGGACTTTACCCTGGCGGACAAGGGGACCGGGCTGGAGCAGCTGTGCGCCGCCCTGGGCGTCGCGCTGGAGGAGGTCGCGGCCTTTGGGGACAACTTCAACGACGTCCCCATGCTGCGCCGGGCGGGCCGGTCCTGGCTGATGGCCGGGGCCGCGGCGGAGCTGCGGGCAGAATTCCCAAGCCAATGTCAAAGAGTGGAAGAGGTCCTGTGCAAAATTTAGATTGACAAACTGCCGGAAACGGGGTAAGATAGGGAACAAATCCTGATTCAATGCGATGAACGGACAAGTAGGCGGATTTTGGGTCCTTCAGAGAGGGTGCGGACGGTGCGAGCGCCCGGGCCGGAATCCAGTGCCGAACCTCACCCGGGAGCAGTTTTGCTGAACCGACTTCTCACAGTAGGCGAAACCGGCGGCCCCCCGATACCGGGGCGTTAAGCGCACGGTCCCTCCAGATTACGGGGAGCGTGAAGTTAGGTGGTACCACGGAGCACAGCTTCGTCCTTTCAGAAGAGGGCGAGGCTGTTTTGTTTTGATTCCAAACAAAAATAACCAATCGAGGTGATTTGCATGACGGGAGCGCAAGCCCTGATTAAAAGCCTGCAAATGGAGCAGGTGACTCATATTTTCGGCTACGCCGGGGCGACAATCTGCCCCATCGTAGACGCCCTGAAGGACGTGGACGGCATCGGCTACACCCTGGTGCGCAACGAGCAGAACGCAGGCCATATGGCCTCCGGCTACGCCCGGGTCAGCGGAAAGGTGGGCGTTTGCATGGTGACCAGCGGCCCCGGGGCCACCAACCTGATTACCGGCATCGCCACCGCCCATCTGGACTCCATCCCCATCGTGGCCATCACCGGGCAGGTGTCCAGCCAGCAGCTGGGCCGGGATATTTTCCAGGAGGTGGACATCACCGGCGCGGTGGCCCCCTTTTCCAAGCACAGCTATCTGGTGAAAAATCCCAACGACATCCCCCGGGTAATCAAGGAGGCCTTTCACATCGCCTCCACCGGCCGGCCGGGCCTGGTCCTCATCGACGTGCCCATCGACGTGCAGAACCAGGAGCTGAAGGAATTCCAATACCCGGAGCAGGTGAACATCCGCAGCTATAAGCCCAGCGTCAAGGGCAACGAGCTGCAGATCAAGCGGGTGGTGGAGACCATTGCCCGGGCCAGACAGCCCCTCATCTGCGCCGGCGGCGGCGTGTGGCTTGCCGACGCCAGGGACGAGCTGGTGGAGCTGGCGGAGCGGTGCGCCATCCCGGTGGTCAAGACCATGATGGGCCTGTCCGTCCTCCCCACCGACCATCCCCTGAACATGGGTATGATCGGGGCCCACGGCAACCACTGCGCCAACAAGGCCCTGGCCAAGTCCGACCTGCTCATCATGGTGGGCACCCGGGCCGCCGACCGGGCCATTGTTCAGCCCGACGAGATCGAGCGCCGGATGGCTACCATCCACATCGACGTGGACCCGGCGGAAATCGGGAAAAATATGCAGGCCGCCGTCCCTCTGGTGGGGGATGTAAAGGTGATTCTGCGGCAGATTCTGGACCGGGGCGTTCCGGTTACCGACTCCGCCGCCTGGCTGGAGAAGCTCCGGGACTACCGGAAGGCGGAGCTGGCCCGGGTGTTCCCCCGGCGGGAGGGCTATGTGTTTCCCGGCACGCTGCTGCGCCGGCTGGGAGCCAAGCTCCAAGAGGACGCGGCGGTATGCGTGGACGTGGGCCAGAACCAGATTTTTACCTGCAAATACCTGCCCCAGAAGCACGGCCGCCTGCTGACCAGCGGGGGACTGGGCACCATGGGCTATGCCCTGCCCGCGGGGGTCGGGGTTAAGGTGGCCCAGCGGGACCGGCAGACCGTGGTAGTCTGCGGGGACGGGTCCTTCCAGATGTCCATGAACGAGCTGGCGGCGGTCCGGGCGGAGCATATGGACCTGAAAATCGTCCTGTTTGAAAACAACGTGCTGGGTCTGGTCCACCAGATTCAGAAAACGCCCCCCTACCACGGCCCCTTTGGCGTGGATCTGGACGGCTCCCCGGACTTCCGGGCCATCGCTGCCGCCTACGGAATTCCCAGCGTCTACGTGGATGACGAGGACAAGCTGGACGGGGCGCTGGACGAGTTTTTGGAGACAGAGGGCAGCTGTCTGCTGATCTGCAAGGTTCACCCGGACGTGGGCACCAACGATTAAAGGAGGAGAGCCGATGAAACAGACCATTTCCGTCCTGGTGGAGAACCAGGCCGGCGTATTGAACCGCATCACCGGCCTTTTCTCCCGCCGGGCCTTTAACATTGAATCCCTGGCCGTGGGGGTTACCGACGACCCGACGGTCTCCCGCATTACGATCATTGTGGACAGCGGGAACAGCGTGGTGGAGCAGGTGGAGAAGCAGCTCAACAAGCTCATTGAGGTCATCAAGGTCCGGACCATCCCAGAGAACAACATGATTGGCCGGGAGCTGGTGCTGGTGAAGGTAAACGCCACCAACAAGACCCGCCAGGACATTATGACCATCTGCGAGATCATGGGGGCCAAGGTCTCCGATATTTCTCCCACGTCCATGACCCTGGAGCTGTCCGACACCCCGGACCGGGTGGATACCTTTGAATCCATGCTCCGGCCCTTTTCCATCCTGGAGGTAGTCCGCACCGGCGTGATCGCCCTGCAAAAGGGCGGCGGGAAGATTTAAGGAGGGACGCATGGTCAAAATCGACACTGAAAAATGCGTAGGCTGCGGGGCCTGCGCGGCGGACTGCTTCCCCCAGGAGCTGGAGCTTGTGGACGGAAAAGCCGTGCCCAGGGGCGTGAACTGCATTGCGTGCGGGCACTGTATCGCCGTGTGCCCCGCGGACGCGGTGACCCTGACCGGGTATAATATGGGGGAGGTGCTGGAGTGTGCGTCTCTCCCGTCCCGGCTGGACCCCCAGGTCTACTTAAACCACCTGAAAACCCGGCGGAGCATCCGCCGGTTCCGGGATGTCCCGGTGACCCGGGAGCAGCTGGAGCTGATTTTGGAGGCGGGGCGCTTTTCTCCCACCGGGGGCAATTTGCAGAATGTCTCCTATACCGTGTTCCAAAAGGAACTGCCCGCCCTGCGGACCAAGCTGATTGACGAGCTGAAGCTCATGGGGGACGAGGCGGCCCGGGCCGGGCAGAAAATCTCCTGGTACAGCGATATGTGGCTGGAGATGTACGGCGAGTACCACGCCCAGCGGAAGGACCGGCTGTTTTTCGGTGCGGGGACGGCAATCGTCATTGCCTCCGACTCCCCCCAGTCGGCCTGCATCGCCGCCGCCCACATGGAGACCATGATTTACAGCCTGGGACTGGGGATGCTGTACAGCGGCTTTTCCGCCCGGGCCATTATGCACAGTCCGGCCCTGCAAAAGGAGCTGGCCCTGAAGGAGAATTACCAGGTCTACGCCGTTCTGGTGGTGGGCTGCCCCGATGTGAATTATCTGCGAACCGTCCCGCGGAAGAGCGCGGATGTGGTCTGGCGCTAGTAAGGAGGATTCGATTTGAAAATACGAGCGACCCAAGCCATCATGGAATGTCTGCTGGAGCAGGAGGTGGATACCGTTTTCGGCTACCCGGGCGGCACCATCCTGAACGTCTATGATGAGCTGTACCGTTATCAGGATAAAATCAAGCACATTCTGACGGCCCATGAGCAGGGGGCCTCCCACGCCGCCGACGGCTACGCCCGCTCCACCGGAAAGGTGGGGGTGTGCTTTGCCACCAGCGGCCCCGGCGCCACCAACCTGACCACCGGCATCGCCACCGCCTATATGGACTCCTCCCCGGTGGTCTTTCTCACCTGCAACGTGAGCGAACCCCTTTTGGGCCGGGATACCTTCCAGGAGGTGGACATCACCGGCATCGCCATGCCCATCACCAAGGCGACGTACCTGGTCCGGGACGCCCAGACCATCCCCGACGTGATGCGGCAGGCCTTCGCGGTGGCGGCCACCGGCCGGCCCGGCCCGGTTCTGATCGACTTTTTGAAAAATGTCACCGCCCCCAACGTAATGATCGACTACGAGTTCGTCCCCTGGAGCGAAAACCGCTCCTGCGGGAGCATTCAGAGTCTGGCCCGGAACCACGGCCTCAAGGCTCCGGAGCCCAACCTGGGGGATGTGGACAAGCTGGCGGAGATGCTGGCCCGGTCGGAGCGGCCTCTGCTGATCTGCGGCGGCGGCGTGGTCCGGGGGCGGGCCCATGCGGAATTCCGGGAATTTGCCGAAAAGCTGGACGCCCCTGTGGCCATCTCGGTGATGGGCGGCGGCGGCTTCCCCGGCGGTCACCCCCTGACCACCGGCATGATCGGAATGCACGGCTCCGAGGCGTCGAATACCGCCTGCAATGAGTGCGATTTGCTGATTGTGGTGGGCTGCCGGTTCTCCGACCGGGTGGCCCTCCAGCCGGAGACCTTCGCCAGCCAGGCGAAAATTGTTCAGATTGACATTGACCGCTCGGAGATTGACAAAAACGTCGTCACCGACCACCATATTGTGGGCAGCGCCCGGCGGGTGCTGGAGCTTTTGAACCAGCGCATTCCCCAGTATCAGCATGAGGACTGGAAAAAGCGGATTCTCTCCCTGAAGCGGGAGCGGGAGCTGCGGGAGGGGGAGGGGCTTACCCCCCAGCAGGTCCTGGAGGTGATCCGCCAAAAGGCCCCGGAGGATACCATTGTGGCCACCGATGTGGGCCAGCATCAGATGTGGTCCATCCAGCACTTCAATTTCAGCTACCCCGGCCAGCTGCTCACCAGCGGCGGCTTTGGCACTATGGGCTTCGGCCTGGGGGCGGCCATCGGGGCCAAGGTGGGCAACCCGGACAAGATGGTGGTCCACACCACCGGGGACGGCTGCTTCCGGATGAACTGTCACGAGCTGTGCACAGTGGAGCACTACAAGCTGCCCATTATCACGGTGATTTTCAATAACGGCTGTCTGGGCATGGTGCGCCAGTGGCAGAATCTGATCTATGAAAAGCGGTTCTCCGAGACCACCCTGGACCGGGGGCCGGATTTCGTCAAGCTGGCCCAGGCCTACGGGCTGGAGGGCTTCCGGGTAAAGAACCGGGCGGAGATGGAGGATGCCTTCCAGAGGGCCCTGGACAGCGGAAGAGGCTGCGTCATTGACTGTGTGCTGGACATGGACGAGATGGTCCGGCCCATGGTGGCCGGCGGGGCCCACATCACCGACTTTTTGCTGAAATAACGGGGGTGCGGCATGAATAAAGAACAAAAGCTTTACACGCTGTCCATTCTGGTGGAGGACACCCCCGGCGTTCTCAGCCAGGTGGCCCGGCTGTTTTCCCGGAAGGGCTATAACATCGAGTCCATCGTCACCGGCGAAGCCGACCGGTCCGGGGTGGCCCGGCTGACCATCGTACTGCGCAGCGACGAGCAAATGATTAACCAGATCGCCGCCCAGTGCCGGAAGCTGATTCCGGTGATGGCGGTGAAGATTGTGGACGAGAAGAACTCCATCCAGCGGGAAGTGGCTTTGATTAAGGTCCAGGCCATGGACCGGGGCTCCCGGGACGAGGTGATTCAGATTGCCAACCTGTTCCGGGCCAACATTATCGACGTGGGCCGGGAGACCCTTACCGTGGCCATCTTCGGGGACAAGGACAAGACCGGCGCGCTGATTGATCTCCTGCGGGATTTCGGCATTTTGGAGATCGCAAAGACGGGTACTATCGCCATCGAACGGGGGCGTAGCACTATATACGACGACAACAAGCTCAAGGAGGAATACAACTATGGCAAAAATGTACTATGAGAAGGACTGCGACATCAACTACCTGGACGGCAAGAAGATCACCATCATCGGCTACGGCTCCCAGGGCCACGCCCACGCCATGAACCTGAAGGACTCGGGCTGCGACGTGTGCGTCGGCCTGCGGGAGGGCTCCAAAAACTGGGCCGCCGCCGAGAAGGCCGGCCTGAAGGTGAAGACCGTTGCCGAGGCCGCCAAGTGGGGCGACATCGTGATGATCCTCATCAACGACGAGGTCCAGGCCGACGTCTATAAGAAGGACATCGCCCCCAACCTGGAGCCGGGCAACATGCTCATGTTCGCCCACGGCTTCAACATCCACTTCAAGCAGATCGTCCCCCCCGCCGGCGTGGACGTGTCCATGATCGCCCCCAAGGGCCCCGGACACACCGTGCGCAGCCAGTACGTGGCGGGCAAGGGCGTGCCCTGCCTCATCGCCGTGGAGCAAAACGCCACCGGCGACGCCTATAAGCTGGCTCTGGCCTACGCCGCCGGCATCGGCGGCGCCCGGGGCGGCGTGATGGAGACCACCTTCCAGGACGAGACCGAGACCGACCTGTTCGGCGAGCAGGCTGTCCTGTGCGGCGGCGTGGTGGAGCTGATGAAGCTGGGCTTCGAGACCCTGGTGGAGGCGGGCTACGCCCCCGAGAACGCCTACTTCGAGTGCATCCACGAGATGAAGCTCATCATCGACCTGATCAACAAGGGCGGCGTGGCCATGATGAACTACTCCATCTCTGACACCGCCGAGTTCGGCGAGTACGTCTCCGGCCCCCGCATCCTGCCCTATGAGGAGACCAAGAAGAACATGAAGGCCGTCCTCACCGACATCCAGGACGGCGTGTTCGCCGGCAAGTGGATCGCCGAGAACAAGAACGGCCGCACCTTCTTCAACGCCAAGCGCTCCCAGCTGGCCAAGCACCAGATGGAGACCGTGGGCGCGGAGCTGCGTAAGAATATGCTCTGGGGCGACGATACCGACCCGGATACGGCGTCCAACTGAATTTTGATTGCAGAAAGCCCCCAGCTCAGTGAGCTGGGGGCTTTCTCAGGTTAGAATGTAGCAATAAACAATTCCAGAGGAAACAAGCGCAGTTGTGTAGGATATAAAAGTAAACCAATAATCGACTTTGGAGCTCATCTTCAGATTCTTATGGACGGGTATGGAAACAAAAACTTCAGATAACGTAAACAGACACATTCCAAAGAACTGAACGACATTGCAGTTGTCAAGCCACCAGATTACAACGAACCATATACAGAAACGGGTCCACGTCAAGCCCAGCCAGGTGCAAAAAAACCGAACCTTCGGCCTGTTAAAAAATGCAAATAAGTTCTTCATATGTACTGACAGAAAAAATATCCTCAAATAATATATTGATTTCCTTTTCAGAAAGACTCCTGATTTCATCTTCATTCCATTCAGCCAATTCGGGCGCATATCTGGCATAGATTTGTGAAGGATCCACGGTATTTCCCGTGCTTGCATATACTGTAGTGCATAAAGGTAGACTTAAGGCAATTACTAGCATGATGCTCAAAAGCTTTTACATCTTACATTACTCCTTCTTTTTTAATAGTTCAAAAATCCGACCACACTGACTCTAATAGGAGATTTGTTTCTAATTCCCAGGGTATATGTGCCGCGTTCAGGAATAATGATGCTTTCGTTGATACTGCCCCCTGTAACATTGATGTAATGGAATACGCTGTCAGAATCTACCAACCCAAAATCAACGCTGGCAAATGCCGGATTGTTAAGCGCAGTTAATTGTTACCGTTTCACCGGCCTCCATATAAAGCGTCTCTAAGGAGCCCCGGCGCTGGTTTGAGCGCCGGGGCTCCTTTGCGTTTCAGTTTTTTTTCAAATCCAGGAAGATGGCCCCCAAAAGGACTTCTTTTACCAGAGGCAGCGCAATCCACTGGGGGGTATGAAAATGCAAAAATAGAAGGACTGCGGCGAGGCTTTGAAGCAGAAACAGCTCATGCAGTTGGTAAAAAGCGGTACGGCGCAGATTGGCCCTGTCCGCCGCCGGCAGCTGCTCCTCAATTTTCCGGAATGTACTGATAAGGTTGACCCCGAACATTAGGAAGCCTGCCCCGATTGCCATAATGATAATAATACATTCAATCGGTATGGAATAGATCCGGTTTAGATATACACATATCACGGCGGTCTCCGCTAAACCAATCACACCGCTGAGATAATATCCAATTTGCTTTCTCATAGGCTGGCTGTTACACAGCAATCAGGGAAGCAGTGCAAACAGTCTGTGTTCCCCCTCTTCCATTAGTATGATACGCATTTTAGTAGTTCAAAAATCCGACCACACTGACACTCACAGAAGATTTATTTCTGATCGCAAAAGTATAGTCGCCGCGTTCATCAATGTGTATTGTTTCGTTAATACTGCCGCCTGTAACATTGATGTAGTGGAATACGTTATCAGAATCAATTAGACCAAAATCAAGGCTGGCAGAAGCCGGATTAAAAGAGCAGTTAATGGTCACAGTTTCATCGGCTCCCATAGGGAGCTGTTCTCTGACTGCAACAATGGAATTTGGGGAAATCGTAGTGTTGATTGTTCCAAGGGCATAGGGAGAGAAGGAATCGCCCTCACTTTCTATAGAGAATAGATGAAAATAGCTTTTCTCCATATTCTTTAGGCTAATCTCTTCTTTTGCTGATGTTCCGACTGCCATGACTGTTGTGCTTAGCCATACAACACTCAAAACGCATACTAATACGCCAGCAAAGAACTTCTTGCAGTTCATGGTGCTACACCTCCCTTCCATACATTAGGGATACATAGTAATGTATTCTAATGAAGAATTATCTATGATCTCACTTTCCAATGAACTCCAAGAGCGTCCATTCTCTTTTCTTGAACCACTAGAAAGCAATCTCATAACAAACACAGTTACAAGAAGAATACACACTGCAATCACAATCAATTTCCAAATGGAGGGGGCAACTGGGCGCTTTTTCTCCGCAACCGCCGGTTCCGCCGGCACCTCTGGCTCCTCTATGTCTATGTCCGGTTTCCCGTCCAAATCCAACTGCTCGTTTACAAGGACATCAACGGCAACCCCAAATAACCGGCCCAGGTGAATGAGGTTGTCCGTTGATGGAACCGCTGTGCCCACCTCCCATTTTGAGATGGCCTGGCGGGACACGTTCAAAGCATCCGCTAGTTTCTGCTGGGTCAAACCCTCTCTCTTCCGCAGGTGCGTGAGCTTTTCCTCCAACCTCATAATATTACTCCCGAATTAGAACATAGGAAATCTGGCTATGTTGAAAGAAAGC
>CAJUPG010000027.1 GCA_910588455.1 uncultured Oscillospiraceae bacterium | reverse complement strand
TTCAACCCCATCGAGGTGGCCAACAACCTGAAGAAGAACGGCGGCTTTATCCCCGGGTTCCGGCCCGGCAAGCCTACTGCCGACTTCATCGTGAAGGTGCTCAATAAGATCACCATGTTCGGTGCGCTCTATCTGGCGGTGGTGGCCCTGGCACCCATTATCACAGGCAATCTCATTGGCATCAGCTCTCTGGCCATCGGCGGCACCTCCGTTATCATCGTGGTGGGTGTGGCCCTGGAGACCGTGAAGCAGCTGGAGGCCCAGATGCTCATGCGCCACTACAAGGGCTTCCTTGAGTAAGCGGAGGGCGAGGGTATGAAGCTGATCCTGTTGGGCGCTCCCGGAGCCGGGAAAGGCACTCAGGCTGAGATTTTGAGCGAAAAACTGAACATCCCCACCATTTCCACCGGCAATATGCTCCGTGCGGCCATCCAGACCGGCACCCCCGTGGGGCTGGAGGCCAAGTCCTATATGGACGCGGGCAAGCTGGTTCCCGATGCGGTGATTATCGGCATTGTGGCCGAGCGGGTGGCCCAGGCGGACTGCGCCGGGGGCTATATCCTGGACGGCGTGCCCCGGACGCTGGGGCAGGCTGAGGCCTTGGACCATGCCGGTGTCACCTTCGACCGGGTGCTGTCCATTGAGATCTCTGACCGGGAGATTGAGGAGCGCATGGGCGGACGGCGCGTATGCACAAAGTGCGGCGCCCCCTACCATACCGCGGCCCGCCCCCCCAAGGAGGAGGGCGTGTGCGACAGCTGCGGCGGGGCTTTGGCCCAGCGTGAGGATGACCGTCCCGAGACGGTGCGCCGCCGTTTGGAGGTGTACCACCAGGAGACGGAGCCTCTGAAGGATTACTACCAGGCAAAGGGCGTTCTGCGCACGGTGGATAACCAGGCGACCATTGAGGCCACCACCGAGGCGATGATGGAGGCGCTGAAGCCTTGAAGAGCATTGAAATGATCTCCATCAAATCCCCCCGGGAGATCGAGGCCATGCGCCGGGCCGGGCGGCTCACCGCCCAGGCCCGGGCCCTGGCCGGCTCCATGGTGCGCCCGGGGGTGACCACCCACGAGATCGACACGGCGGTGCGCCGGTTCATCGAGAGCCACGGCGCCAAGCCCTCCTTTCTGGGCTACGGCGGATTTCCCGCCTCCGCCTGCATCTCCGTCAACGACGAGGTGATCCACGGCATCCCCGGCCCCCGGAGGCTGGAGGAGGGAGACGTGGTCAGCGTGGATGTGGGAGCCTTTCTGGGCGGGTTCCATGGGGACTGCGCCGCCACCTACCCCTGCGGGCAGGTGGACGAGGCGGCCATGGAGCTGATCCGGGTGACCCAGCAGAGCTTCTGGGAAGGCGTCCGGATGGCCCGCAAGGGCAGCCGGGTGTCGGACATCTCCCACGCGGTCCAGGTCTACGTGGAGGAGCACGGCTTCTCCGTGGTGCGGGACTATGTGGGCCACGGGGTTGGCCGGAAGATGCACGAGCCCCCGGAGGTACGCAACTTCGGACCCGCCGGTCACGGCCCCCGGCTCCAGCCGGGCATGACCCTGGCGGTGGAGCCCATGGTCAACCAGGGGAGCTGGCAGGTCAAGGTCCTGCCGGACAACTGGACGGTGAAAACTCTGGACGGCAAATGGGCCGCCCACTATGAGAACACCATCCTCATTACCGAGGGAGAGCCCGAGATCCTCACTGTCACGGAGGACGGCGGCTATGTTTGATTACACAGGACAAATCGTGCGGGCCAAGGCCGGACGGGACCAGGGAGGCGTGTTCTGCGTGGTGGGAGAGGACCCCGCCCGGCAGCTGCTTCTGCTGGCCGACGGCAAACGCCGCAGGCTGTCCCGGCCCAAGGGAAAGAAGGAGAAGCATTTGACGGTTTTGGACCACCGGCTTCCCCAGCGTCCGCAGTCCGACCGGGAGTTGAGAAGGGCGCTGGCCGCCTTCAAGGGAGGTAATCACGCTTGGCAAAAGACGATATGATCGAACTGGAGGGAGTCGTGACCGAGTCCCTTCCCAATACCACGTTCCACGTGGACATCGGAAACGGCCACATTATCCTGGCCCATATCTCCGGCAAGCTGCGCATGAATTTTATCCGGATTCTGCCCGGCGACAAGGTTACGGTGCAGATGTCACCCTATGACCTGACCCGGGGCCGGATCACCTGGCGCAGCAAGTAAGAACAAACGACCGCAGGCCCGGAGCCTTGCCTTTGGGCCGCGGGGCCATCAAGGCATTCATCAGGAGGTTTTAACAATGAAAGTCAGACCGTCCGTGAAGCCCATGTGCGAGAAGTGCAAAGTCATCAAGCGCAAGGGCAAAGTCATGGTTATTTGCGAAAACCCGAAACATAAGCAGAGACAAGGTTAATTGGAGGTGCTGTAATAAATGGCTCGTATTGCCGGCATTGACCTGCCGAAGGAGAAACGAATCGAGATCGGCCTCACGTATATCTACGGCATTGGGCGCACCAGCGCCAACAAGATCCTGGCGGAGGCCGGGGTGAACCCGGATACCCGCGTGAAAGATTTGAGCGAGGCCGATGAGGCCAAGCTGCGTGAGATTATCGGACACAGCTACACGGTGGAGGGCGACCTGCGCCGGAACGTGGCAATGGACATCAAGCGCCTGACGGAGATCGGCTGCTACCGGGGCATCCGCCACCGCAAGGGATTACCCGTCCGCGGGCAGCGCAGCAAGACCAACGCCCGTACCCGTAAGGGTCCCAAGCGTACGGTCGCCAATAAGAAGAAGTAAGGGAGGGATATACAAATGGCTGCGAACAAAGGAAAGAAAGTCGTCCGTAAGCGCCGCGAGCGCAAGAACGTAGAGAAGGGCCAGGTGCATATCCGCTCCTCCTTCAACAATACCATGGTCACCGTCACCGACGCCCAGGGCAACGCTCTGTCCTGGTGCTCCTCCGGCGCCCTGAACTTCCGGGGCTCCCGGAAATCCACTCCCTTCGCCGCCCAGAGCGCCGCCGAGACGGCTGCCAAGGCCGCGATGGAATACGGTCTGAAGAGCGTAGAGGTGTTTGTGAAGGGCCCCGGCGCCGGCCGTGAGGCCGCCATCCGGGCGCTGCAGGCCGTGGGCCTGGAGGTCACCCTGATTAAAGACGTGACCCCCGTGCCCCACAACGGCTGCCGGCCCCCCAAGCGCCGCCGCGTCTGATCTGGAAGAAGGAGGATTTTGACACATGGCTAGAAATATGCAGCCCATCGCCAAGCGGTGCAAGGCGCTCAACCTGTCTCCCGCCGCCATGGGCTATGCCAAAAAAACCACTGAGCGCAACAGCCAGGGCAATATGCGCAAGAAGAAGTCCGAGTACGCCATGCAGCTGACCGAGAAGCAGAAGGTCAAGTTCGTCTACGGCGTGATGGAGAAGCAGTTCCATATGTACTATGAGAAGGCTTCCCGGATGCAGGGCAAGACCGGTGAGAACCTGCTCACCCTGATCGAGCGCCGCCTGGACAACGTGGCGTACCGCCTGGGCTTTGCCATGACCCGCCGGGAGGCCCGGCAGCTGGTGACCCACGGCCACTTCACCGTAAACGGCCAGCGGGTGGACATCCCCTCCTACATGGTGAAGGTCGGGGACGTGATTGAAGTGCGGGAGAAGAGCCGCTCCTCCGTCAAGTTCAAGCGCCTGCTGGGTGAGGACGCCATCCAGGTCAACGTGCCCAAGTGGCTGGACCGCAACAAGAATACCCTTCAGGGGACCGTCGTGTCCATGCCCAGCCGGGACGACATTGACTTCCCCGTGGAAGAGCACCTGATCGTCGAGCTGTATTCTAAGTAATCCAAGACTTAGAGAACCCTCAGATATACTGGTGAGCTGAAGAAGCGGCGCGCACGCGCCGCCGAGAAAAGGAGGGTATTCCAGCATATGGTAGAAATCGAAAAGCCCCGCATTGAATGTATTGAAACCCCCGGCGACAACTCGTATGGCAAGTACGTGGTGGAGCCCCTGGAGCGCGGCTACGGCACCACTCTGGGCAACTCCCTGCGCCGCATCCTGCTCTCCTCTCTGCCTGGCACGGCGGTGACCTCCATCAAAATCTCCGGCGTGCAGCACGAGTTTTCCACCATCCCCGGCGTGAAGGAGGATGTAACGGAGATCGTGCTCAATGTGAAGGGCATCATTGCCAAGCTGCACTGTGAGGGCGTCAAGACCGTTCATATCGAGGCCAGCGGCGAGTGCAAGGTGACGGCCGGCGACATCAAGGCGGACGCGGACGTGGAGATTCTCAATCCGGACCTCCACATCGCCACTCTGGGGGCGGATGCGACGCTGAACATGGAGCTGACCCTGAACCACGGCCGGGGCTATATCTCCGCCGATAAAAACAAGCCCCCCCAGACTATCATCGGCCTGATCCCCGTGGACTCCATCTACACCCCGGTGCGCAAGGTCAACTACACGGTGGAAAACACCCGCGTAGGCGACGCTACCGACTATGACAAGCTGACCCTGGAGGTCTGGACCAACGGCACCATCGACGCCCGGGACGCGGTGAGCTTAGGCGCGCGCATTCTGTGCGACCACTTCGCCCTGTTTACCGACCTGTCCGAGACCATGGGCAGCCGCTCCACCGTGGTGGAGAAGGCGGAGACCCAGCGGGACAAGGTGATGGAAATGACCATCGACGATATGGACCTGTCGGTGCGCTCTTACAACTGCCTCAAGCGGGCCAACATCAACACGGTGGAGGACCTGATTTCCAAGACCGAGGAAGAAATGATGAAGGTGCGCAACCTGGGTCGCAAGTCCCTGGAGGAAGTGATTAACAAGCTGTCCATGATGGGCCTGTCCCTGGCCAACGAGGAAAACGCATAATCCCAAACCGGGCCGGGGTGGAGGTATGTAACGTTCCGCTCGCCCCCTTTGTATGCGCCCTGAACGAATTTACCGGCCTGCGCCACGCGAGGCCAGAAGGAGTGCAAAAAAATGTCTCATAACCGCAAACTGGGCCGCACCAGCGACCAGCGCCGGGCGATGCTCCGGGCTATGGTCACCTATCTGCTGGAGAACGGCCAGATCAAGACCACTGTGACCCGCGCCAAGGAGGTTGCGCCTCTGGCGGAGAAAATGATTACTCTGGCCAAGCAGAGCAATCTGGCCTCCTACCGTCAGGCTTTGAGCTACATCACCAAGGAGGATGTGGCCAAGAAGCTCTTTGACGAGATCGGGCCCAAGTACGCCGAGCGCAACGGCGGTTACACCCGGATCGTCCGCATTGGCCCCCGCCGGGGCGACGCGGCTGAGATGGCGATTGTCCAGCTCGTGTAATAAAAAAGACGGGGGACCGGAAAACCGGTCCCCTGTTTTATCTGGAACGCACCGCGCTTTTACAGGCGCGGTGTATTTTTTTGAAAAATTTTTCGGTTAGGTGTATGCAAACGTACAACTTTTGGGGGATTCCCGCCATTTATGGAATCACATTTCAAGGAGGGAATCAAATGTCAACCAATTATACCCAAAACTACAGCCTCTGCCAGTGGGAGCCCCAGGACAAGGTCCTGCGCACCGACTTCAACGATGACAACATCAAGCTGGACGCGGCCCTTACGGAGCTGCGGGAGGAGCTGGGCGCAGTGCGTGCCCTGGCTGAGACGGCCTACACCACCCGCTTCCCCCAGGTTCTGGCGGGAAGCTACACCGGCGACGGCAAGGAAATGCAGCATATCAACCTGGGCTTCCAGCCCAAGGCGGTGTTCGTGCTGAAAAGCCTGCCGCAGCTCTCTCTGGAGACCAGCTACACCAAATACCTGTATGGCGGGCTGGCGACGCGGGAAAACCTGTCCGGAGCCGATCCGAAACGGTGGGACAATTTCGCCGCGGTGATGGTCACCAGCAACGGCTTCCAGGTGGGACTGCACGACGAGCGAAATCACAATTATTCCCCGAACGTAAACCTACAAGGGGTTATTTACAACTACATCGCCATCCGCTGATGAAAAAGGCCCCCGGGCCTTTCGGCCCGGGGGAAAAGGGGGTTCAGGAATTTTCTCAGACAGCAGGGGTCTGCGTACCGCTGTCGTCGCCGCCGGGAGCCTGAGCCTTTTCAACCGGCTTAGTATACGTGGGGAACGCATACTCTACGGTCTTTTCTTCAGTTGTCCGGCCCACCTGCACGGTATAGGTCACAGTGATCTTATCACCCGCGTTCGGCAGGGCAGACATACCCAGGTTTGCACCGCCCTCAGTACCGTTCTTGAAGTTGAAGTTATCCCAGAAGGTATGCGCGGGCCGGCCATTCTCGGCAGGTTTGATCCAGTCTGCAACCGGGTAAGCAGTCGCGCTGTTCCCGGTCCCAGCAGCCTGAGCGGCGGGCCACTGATTCTGGCCCACAGCAATCTTGGTCAGGGTGACCTTGCTGTCATAGAGAGCGGGGTTATCGCAGTGGAACTTCACCAACAGCCAGGGATTGTCGCCCAACTGGGCGTCGATCTGGGTGGCGTTCTCATACTCCTTATTCTTATAAGGCTCATTGATGATGAAGCTGCTCTCGAAGCTCGTAGAATTGTTGTCCCAACGCAGGCCCTGGGCATACAGCGAACGCAGCTGGGCCTCATTGTAGACCACTTCGATCGACACGTCCACGTCATTGGCGGAAACCGCACGGGGCAGGGTCATACCGCCATAGGTGCCGGTGATAACCTGGGTCTGGCCCTTGTACTCCAGAGTAACCTCATAGCGGTTGCCGGTTTCGATCGCGCTCTGATTCAGATACTGATCGTCGCCTGTCGCGCCGCCGCTCAGCAGTTCAAAGTGGAAGAAGCGGTAGCCCTTGCTGTTATCCTGGGAGAGCGACGTCTCAGGCGTCGCGTTGTCCCCGGCCTTCTTCATCTCAACCGCAGTGCCGTTGACCTTGATTTCCTTCAGGACCACGGCGTTGTTGCCGGTGTCCTTCTCAGTGGTTTTCACGCCGATCAGGATCCAGGGCTCGTGGGCATACTGCTGGTCAAAGTCGCCGTAGGGGGAGTTGGCGGGGCCGGTGGGAGTCGGATAGGCGGAGCCGCCGTCCTGCGCCGCCTTCAAGTCGGCCAGGGAGTTCACGAAGTAGATCTTGCCCTCAAACAGAGGCACGGAGCTCTCGGAAACGAACGCCTGCTTGGTGCTGTCGTAGGTGAAGGTCAGACCGCCTACCTGATCCGCATTCAGCTTGCCGCCGTTCGCGTCCTGGAAGCCGTTCGTTGCAGCGTTGGACACGCTGTTGCTGGCATAAGAGCCGGAAGTGCCGAAGGTCAGGGTGAAGCCGTTCGTCACGGTAGTGTTAGTGGCGAAGGTCACCACGCCATTTACGGTCAGGGAGCCCTTCTGGAGGTTCATTTTGCCGTTCAGGTCGCCGCTCACGGTCACAGCGCCGGTGTAGTTGCCGGTGGTGCTGCCGATGGCCAGCAGATCGAAGTTGGTCAGATTACCATTGACGTGCAGGGATTTGCTGCTGAGCACGGTGATGGTAACGCCAGGAATGGTGGGCAGAGTATTTCCATCGCCCACGGACAGAGTGCCGTTCACGATGATCTCTACGGTCGAATTCTGAGCGGGCGCGATGATCTCGTCGAAGCTGGCGTTGCCGTTGATGGTAATCTTGCCGCTCTCGTTCTGAGCGGTTTCGCCTGCGTTGCTCAGGTCCAGAGTGGCCACATCTACGCTGCCGTTGTAGGTCTGATTAACCGCCACGCCGTCAGCCTTGGAAGGCGCAAGCGCGCTGGTCTTGCCGCCGGTGATATTGCCGTTCACGGTGTTCACGCCCTGAATGGTGGCGGTCTGCTCGGTGTCCATGTTGCCGTCGATGGCGCTGCCGGACTTGACGGTAACGCCGCCCTTCACAACCAGGTTGGTGCCGGCGGGCACGGTGATGCGGTTGCTGGGGGTGTACTCAGTGTTAAAGGTCACGGTGCCGTTGGTGTTCAGCGCCTCCAGCAGCTGAGAGGTGGTGGTGTCGTCGCCCAGGACAACGCCGCCGGTGGGCCGGTTGACGCCGCCGCCGCTGATCTCCTTGGGATCCCAGCTGGTCACGAACACAACCTTGACCTCATACTGCTTGTCGCCGGTCAGGGCGTAAGCGTAGGAGATCTTCACGGTCTGGTGGTTCTCCAGCGCCCGGACGATGCCGGACACGGTGTCCAGATTCTTGCCGTCGGTCAGGTTCACGATCACGGCGCTGTCGATGATGCCGCCAACTTCCTCGCTGCCGGCGAAGATGTTCTTGGTGCGCTCGTTGTAATTAAGAGCCGCGTCCATCACGAAGCGGTATTTCCCGTTCGACCAGACGTTGCCGGAACCGTTGGGGCTCTTCACGGTCATGACGGGCTTCAGGTTGGAGGAGCCGATCTCGTAGTAGCCGGTGGGCACGTTCTCCGCCTCTTCCCGGGCCGCAGCGCCGGAGTCGTAGCCCTTGCCGCCGTTGTCGTAGGTCTTTTCAAAGACCTCGCCAGTGTCGGGATCATGCAGGGTGTAGGTCAGGGTAATCTTGCCGTCGGCCTTGCTGTTCAGAGCGCCGTCGTTGACAATATAGTTGCCCTGGTTGTAGAAGTACATGGTGTCGTTGGCGTCCACTTCCAGTCCGTACACCAGCACAGCGGAAACCAGACGGTCAACATCCTTGTTGGTGCTGTCGTACTCGTCGGCAAAGACCTGCACGAACTCGTCGGCCACATTCTGGGTTCCCCATTTATTGTCATCCTTGTTGCCGCCGTGGGTGAAGGTCACCGCATTGGCAACGCCAGTACGCACGCCCACGGTCAGCCCGCTGTTGGACCAAGTGTAGGTGCCCTGGGTATTACTGCGGTTGCCGTCCACATAGAAGTACACGGTCTTGTTGTTCTGATACAGGCGCTCGCCCTCTTTATTGGTCACAACGCCATTCTGGCTGATCGCAGCGGTGGTGCCACCGGAGGGAGGAACGGGTACGGTATCTTTCGCCACGCCCACGGTAGCAACCAGAGTGGTCCGGCGGGCCAGCAGCTGGGCCTTAGCAGCCGCGGCGCGGTTGGCGGAGTCCTCCTGGTCCTCGTCGTGCAGGGCCCACATCACAACGGTGTTGTCGCTGCGTACGGATACGTGGTACACGCCCAGACCGTTGGCAGCGGTTCCGTTGCCGATGTTAGCAGCATTAACCGCAGTCAGACCGGTCAGATGGCCGTTGCTGTCCAGATCAAGGTTCTTATAAGCAACAGTGGGATTATAGCTGCCGCCAGTAGCAGCGCCCTGATTGAGCTTCGTCTCGTCGCTGGTCTGATAATTATAGCCGTCGAAGGTGCCCTGATCGGTGTTCACTTCATATACGCCGGAGGTGCCGTCGATGAAGTACAGCTTAACGGTCAGAGCCTCCTCGTGGTTCAGGCCGTTGTTGTTCTTATGCACGCCGAACTGCGCGGCATAGGCATAATTCTTGGCGGTCTCAGGCTGGGCCAGAGCAATCACCTTGCCCTCGGCGTCCAGAATCATGGTAGCCTCGCCGATGGTGTTGATTTCCTCAAAGTTGGTGGTGTTGTCCAGGGTCTTGGCAGGGTCCTCATGGTCGCGCACGGGAGAGCCCACATATTCGGTGCCGTCAGCCACAATGGACTTCACAGTGCCCGCGCCGTTGGACACGCCGGTAAACCGGGTGATCTTGGCGGACTGGGTCTCGGCCTTGGTCACGTTCAGGATGGAGTGCTGATTGCCCACATCGGTCACGATCACGTAATCGCCCTCAGCGGCGTCGCCGTGGAGGATGTTCATGTCGGCCCCGTCGCGGGTGGTCAGGTCAAAGTCAAAGTCATCCTCATCGTTCACAACCCGGCGCACGGTGTCCAGATACTGATCCAGCACGATTACGCGGTCAACGGTGTAATCGGAGCTGTTGGAGATCAGAATCAGGGACAGGTTAGGCTCGTTGGTGGGAGTCAGACGGGCGTCATTGTTGGCCCAGGTGACGTCCCAATCGTAGTTGACCAGGTAGTTCTTGATGTCCACGATGGTGTTCCGGCGGAACCCGGCGTCGCTGGCGGCCGCGGACAGACGGGCGGTGTTCCGGTCATAGGTGATAACGCCCACCTTGGTGGCCCGGTCCACGATGGCGTACACCACGGGGGCGTTGCGCTCCATAGAGTAGTATACCCGGGCGGCGTGGCCGATCATGTCCAGACCGGTCTCGTACTCAAAGGGATAGCTGAAGATGCCGGTGCCGCCCAGATAGCTCTGGCCGGCGTCAAACAGCACCATGGTGCGGTCGCCGTTGTTGGTGGTCTTGGACAGGGACACGTCGGTGTAGCTGTTGCCGGTGACAGTACCGTCAATGTACCACATACCGAAGGTGTTCATGGCCAGAGTGTTGTTCCGGTCAGAGGTGCCGTTGGTGACAACCACGTCACGGTCGGTGTTCTTCACGTACAGGTTGCGGTTGTCGTCATAGGCCACCCGCTGGGCGAACAGGGTGTGGAACACAAGCTCCGCCACGTTGTCGCGGGTCAGGGGCTCGTCAACGGCCAGAGTCAGATCACCGTACAGCTTCAGGGAAGTGGCGCGGCCAGTGACCACGGTCTTCCAGTCGGACTTCAGCTGGTCCTCTTCCACGAAGTAGCCCAGGGCCTTCAGCAGCATGGTGGCCGCCTCAACGGTGCTCACGGTGCGGTTGGGGTCGAACTTGTTGTCGCCCACGCCCACAACGATGCCCATGCTGTTGCAGTAGTTGACGTAGCCCTCGGCCCAGCCGGGGACGTCGGTGAACTTGGTCAGGCCGGAGAAGTTGCTGGGATCAACGTCGGCCCCATTCAGGAGCTTGCAGATGATAACAGCCATCTCGGCACGGGTAACAGGCCGCTCGGGACCAAAAGAACCATCGGTGTAACCCTCAAAGATCTTCAGGCCCGAAGTGACCTCGGCAGCTTCCTGATTTACGATCTGGTCGAAATCAGTGAAGCTGCTGCTCGCAGCACTTGCGCCGGTGACCATCATGCCCAGGAGCATAATGGAAGCCAGAGCCAGACTGAGAGCGCGCTTCAGGTTTCTCATTTTGGAGTTCCTCCTTTTTAAAATGTTGGGCTTTTCGCCCTTTTTCGAGGTTTTGGAGAACTTTTAGGCCCACTAGGCCGGTATAACGCCCCTTACAGCAGAAAAATAGTTGTGAAAACAAGCAAAAAGCCCGGAAATCCTGCGGATTTCCGGGCAAAACATTACTCTGGTAGACATTTGGTAGACCTGCCCCAGAACGCAAAAAATGCAACCCCTTGCGCCGCAAGGGGTTGCATACGGTTTTTGGTAGACTTTTGGTAGACATGAAGAACCTTTTTAAGTGTTTACAAAAGAAACAAAGTCATGTATAATAAATTGTGATTAATTGATTATGCGGGTATGGCGGAATTGGCAGACGTGCAGGATTTAGGTTCCTGTGCCGCAAGGCGTGTGGGTTCGACCCCCACTACCCGTACCATCATAAGTTGATAATTCCTTGAGTCAATACGTTAAGGCTGGTAATGAATATGAGTCAGATTTATACGTCCGCAGATCAGTTGATCGGTAAAACGCCGCTTTTGGAGCTGGTCAGGCTGGAACAGGAGCAGGGGCTTCAGGCCCGGATTCTGGCCAAGCTGGAATACTTAAACCCCGCCGGCAGCGCCAAGGACCGGATTGCCAGGGCCATGATCGACGACGCGGAGGCCAAAGGGCTGCTGAAGCCCGGCTCCGTTATCATAGAGCCCACCTCTGGCAACACCGGAATTGGCCTGGCCTCAGTAGCCGCTACCCGGGGCTACCGGATTATCATCGTTATGCCCGAGACCATGAGCATGGAGCGCCGCCTGGTGATGCAGGCTTATGGGGCGGAGCTGGTGCTTACGGATGGCGCCCAGGGGATGCAGGGAGCCATTGCCCAGGCGGAGAAGCTGGCCAGGGAACTCCCCGACAGCTTTATTCCCGGCCAGTTTGTCAACCCCGCCAACCCGGCGGCGCATATGGCCTCCACCGGGCCGGAAATCTGGGGGGACACCGGCGGCCAGGTGGACATCTTTGTAGCCGGGGTGGGCACCGGCGGCACCCTCACCGGGGTGGGCCGCTACCTCAAAAGCCAGAATCCTGCCATCCGGGTGGTGGCGGTGGAACCGGCGGACTCCCCGGTGCTGAGTAAGGGCGTGGCCGGACCCCATTCGATTCAAGGTATTGGTGCAGGCTTTGTCCCCCAGGTACTGGACCCCGGAATCTATGACGAGGTGATTGCAGTTGAGGGCTGCGACGCCTTTGCCGCCGGACGGGAGGCGGGCCGCCGGGAAGGAATTCTGGTGGGGATTTCCTCCGGAGCGGCTCTTTGGGCCGCCTTGCAGCTGGCCAAGCGGCCGGAAAATCGGGGAAAAACCATTGTTGCCCTGCTGCCCGATAATGGGGAGCGCTACCTGTCTACGCCTATGTTTGCCGGCTGAACCGGCCCCCTCCAGTCGTTTTTCTGCGTCTGCTGCCCCAGGAGTGGAGCAGCGGACGCTTTTTTTGCCCTCTGTTGTATAAAACGCTAAAAATCAGGTTGCCTCAACAGGTGTTGTGTGCTATAATGAACAAGTTAAAGGGGGTGTCCCAATGAGAGAGAGAATGAGACAAAAAACAGCATCTATCATCTCCTTTGCTTTGGCAGTCTGTCTGCTGATTGGTCTGTTGGCCGGTACGGCCTGGGCAAAGGAGAAACGGGTTGTAAAAGTGGCTTTTTTCCCCATGGAGGGGTACCACGAGAAGCGGGAGGATGGAAAATATTCCGGTATGGACGTGGAATACCTAGAGGCGCTCAGCCGCTACGCCGGCTGGAAGATCGAGTATGTGGAGTGCGGCAGCTGGGACGAGGCTCTGGAGCTTGTGGCCCAACACAAGGCGGACCTGGTGGGCAGCGCCCAATACTCTGCCCAGCGGGCTGAGCAGTACCAGTATGCCGACCTGTCCAGCGGCTACACCTTCGGGGTGATTGCCGCCCGTTCGGACAGCGACTTGGCCTATGAGGACTTTACCGCTATGGGGGAAATCACCTTCGGCATGGTGGAAACCTATGTGCGCCGGGACGATTTTTTCCAGTACCTGGACGATCACGGCGTAAGCGCCCCCAGGGTTCGGACCTACCAGTCCTCCCAGCAGCTCCGCGCCGCTCTGGAGCGGGGAGAGATTGATGCGATGGTCCATACATTTATGGAGATTGAGGAGGGACAGCGGCTGATTGGCCGGTTTGCCCCCCGCCCCTTCTATTACATCAGCTACGAGGGCAACGACGATGTGATGCGGGAGCTCAACTACGCCATCGCCGACCTGAAGATGAATGAGCCGGAGCTGGAAACCCAGCTGATGAACAAGTTTTACCAGAGCCGGCTGGACAAAACCATTGTGTTTACCACCCTGGAGAAGGAGTTCATTGCCGGTGCAGAGCCGGTTGTCGTGGGCTACTTCGATCACTATTATCCCTTTGTCTATGAGGAGGAGGGGACCTGCCGGGGGCTGACCCGGGATCTTTTGGAAAATACTGCGGCCTTAACCGGCCTGCGCCTTCAGTGGAAGCGGATTGACAGTCCGGCGGAGGCGTCCCGAGCCCTGGAGGACGGCGCCATTGATGTGATGTCTTACTGCATCCACAGCGAGGAGGAGGCGGCAGAGGGCCAGCTTATCAAATTAAAGGATTATACCCAGGTCCCCCTGGTCCTGGTGATGGAGAAGGACCGGGAGCTGCACTCCATCCAGACCCTGGCCACGGTGGAATATTTATCCGAAGAGGCCAAGGAGGCAGTGGGCCTGGAGGATGCGGTACTGCTGGTCTTCGATACCCAGCAGGCCTGCATGGACGCGGTGAAGGAGAGAAAGGCGGACGCCGTATTGTGCGACGGCTATCTGGCGGAGTATCAGCTCAGCGCGGAGATGCGCTATTACAATCTGGAGATCAAGCGGGTGCTGAACCAGGAGCACGGCATCTCCATGACCGTGCGCAGCGATGATGTTGCCCTGGCGGGTGTTTTGAATAAATCCCTGCTGTACATCGACGCCCGGGCGGTCAGCGATTATATGCTGGAGCGCAACGTCTATGCCATGACCAGTGTGAGCAAGTTTGTAGAGGACAACAGCGGCGGCATTATTGCAATTTTGTTTCTGCTTCTGCTGGGAGTGCTTCTGGTGACAGCCCATATTATCCGGGACACCCGGAAAATCCAGAAGCTCATGTATAAGGACGTGGAAATCGACATCTGGAATCTGAATCATCTGCTGTATACGGGAAAAAAGACCCTGGAGGCCGATCGTGGACGGCATACCTATGCGATTGCCTATCTGAACATCGCCCAGTTCCAGCACTACAAGGTGGTGTATGGCTGGACCAGCGGCCAACGGCTGCTGGAGTCGGTGGCGGACGTGCTGTCCCAGTGTGTGCGGGGCAAGGGTGAGGTGTGCGCCAAGGCGGAGGGGGACCATTTTGTGCTGATGCTCTCCTCCGAGATGGGGGAGATTCTGAACCGGCTGCGCAACATTGGCCGGCTGGCGGAGGAATATATTTTCCATGATACCCAGGTCCATGTGGAGCTCCAGATTGGAGTCTACTTTATCCCTGCGGACAGCGTGGACCTGCGGGGGGCCCTGGTGTGCGCGGACCAGGCCATTGACTTTATCCGGCCCAACAGCGGCGAGCGGATCCGCGTCTTTGACGAGACGCTGGAAAAGGCCATCCGGGAGCGGCACGAGCAGCAGAAGCTGCTGGACGCCGTGGAGATTGAGGGTAATTTTGCCACTTACTACCAGGCTAAAGTGGACGTGCGCACAGAGAAAATTGTGGGGGCGGAGGCGCTGGTGCGTTTTCTGGACCCCACGGCCGGCGGCGCGGTGCGGGCTCCGGGGTTCTTCGTGCCCTACTATGAGCAGAGCGGCCGGATTATAGAGATTGACTTCTTTGTGTTCCAGTGCGTGTGCCGGATGCTCCGCCGGCGGCTGGACCAGGGAGAAAAAGTGGTGACCATTTCCTGCAACTTCTCCCGGATTCATTTTACAAAGCCCGGCTTTATCCAGCGGCTGCTGGATGTGCTGGAGGAAACCCAGGTGCCCCGGGAGCTGATTGAGGTGGAGGTGACGGAGACCCTGGTCATGGAGGAGTTCCAGCAGAAAATTGCCGAGCAGACCCTTCGGGAGCTCCACGCAGAGGGCATCCGGCTGTCCATTGACGACTTCGGCTCCGGCTACTCCTCCCTGGGGGTCATTGAAAAAATTCCCGCGGCAGTCATTAAGCTGGACCG
Source organism: uncultured Oscillospiraceae bacterium (assembly GCA_910588455.1). Classification (GTDB taxonomy): domain Bacteria; phylum Bacillota; class Clostridia; order Oscillospirales; family Oscillospiraceae; genus Lawsonibacter. Next base: position 7,544 of record CAJUPG010000027.1, on the reverse strand, counting down.
CTCCTTCCTGCTCAACCAGGAGGACCGCGACCGCCAGGTGAAAATCATGCGGCGGATTGTGGATCTGGCGGACGATTTGGGAGCCCAGATTGTCTGCGAAGGGGTGGAGACCGACCGGGATGTGGAGCTGATGCGGGAGATCGGGGCCAACGTGGCCCAAGGATACCGCTACTGCCGGCCAGTGCCGGAGGAGGACTTTGAGGGGCGGCTGTCGGCAAGCGCATGACAGCCTGGAAATGTTGCCGCCAAAGTGGAGCTTTGATCTTGTCAACCGAAGTCCGGTTGGATATAATGGAAGTATAGGGAATGATCGAACGACGGCAGAATGGCGGTGGTGGAACGATGTCGCTCAAAGAAACAATTATATCTTTCCTGTTTGGAAATAAAACGGAGGAGACCGCCCTTCCCCAAGAGGGAATGGAGCAGGGCGCGCTTGGACAAACGGCCCCGGAGGAGGCCCCCCCGCCGGACCCGGCGGTGCTGGAATTGCCCTCCGACCATCCTCTGCATCAGCTTTACACCCTGCGCCGGCAGGAGACTGGCGCCGGTATGCCCTCTCCGCACCTTTCTCTGGACGAGGAGGACGAACTGCCTCTGGATCTGGTCGTGCGGGAGAAAAAGCGGCTGGAATCGTCTCTGAGAACCGTATGCAGCAGCCGGCTGAAGGCGGCCAAAGGCGGGGGAAGCGGCCGGCGCGGCAAAAAAAAGGAGGAAGAGGAAGAAGCTCCCTTTGGGTTGGACGCGCTTCCGTGGTTTTTCCTCTCTGCCGATAAGCTCTACGCCTGGGTTCTGATCTTCCCGCCCGCCGGGCAGGGGGCGGAGCTGTCCCGTGAAATTCTCTACGAGGGTATGTTCGGCCAGGGCATTCTGTATGGAATTGACGAGCGGCTGGCGGACCGGCTCTCCCACGACGAGAACCGCTATTTCCACCTGTTCCGCATTGCCCGGGGGAAGCCCGCCTTTGACGGGAAGAATGGCAATATTATCGACTATTTTCCCCGGGTGGTAGAGCGGGTGCTGGAAATTGACGAGTACGACCAGGTGGATTACGCCGCCCTGAACCTGATTCACAACGTTGGGCAGGGAGAGGAGATCTGCCGACTGATTCTTCCCACGGAGGGGAACCCGGGCCGGACGGTGCTGGACCAGGAGATCCCCGCCAAGAGCGGAAAGACTGTTCCGCTGCCCAAGGGGCGCAACACCGAGATCGGTGAGGATGGGGTGACCCTGGTGGCCACCATTGCAGGTCATGTGGAGTTTTCCGGCCGTGCGTTCCAGGTCCGGCCGGTGATGGACGTACCGGGAGACGTGGATTTCTCTGTGGGCAATATCAACTTCCTGGGCGATGTGAACATCAAGGGGGATGTGCGCACGGGCTTTACGGTCCGGGCAATGGGAAACGTCCACGTGGACGGCATGGTGGAGGCCGGCAGCACTGTAGAGGCCGGCGGAGACCTGGTGGTGGTCAAGGGCATCCTGGGGGATGGGACCACGTCCATCCGCTCCCAGCGGTGCATTTTTTCCAAATATATTGAAAACGCTACTATTTACGCCCGGGAAAATTTGCAGACCGACTGCATTTTGAACGGCAATATCTACTGCGACGGCGAGGTGCAGGTCCGCTCCGGCCGGGGCAGCATCATGGGGGGCCGGGTCTGGGCGGCCCAGAAGATCAGCGCCACCAGCATCGGCTCCCGGTCCGAGTGCCGGACCGTCATTGCCCTGGGGGGCACCCCCTGCACCAATTTCGAGCGGGATCTGCTCCAGCAGGAGCTGGAGGAGCTGGAAATAGAGCAGGAAAAGCTGGAGTGTCAGGCGGACAGCCCCATAAAAGCCAGCTTGCTGGGCAAAAACCGTATGAAGCTGTCGGTGGCCGAGCTGAAGCTGAAGCAGCTGGACAGCGACCTGGAGACCAAAAAGGTTCCCCAACAAAAGGAAAAGAACAGCGGACGGCTGGAGTGCGGCGTGGCCTACCCCAGTACGGAGCTGATCTTTGGAGAGGAGACACTCCGGCTGCGGCATGAGTACCGGCAGTGCGTTGCCCGGCTGATCAACGGAGAAATTGTGGTAATCTAGACAGAAAAAACAGAGCCGGCAGGCGCGTTCGCGTCTGCCGGCTCGTCGTTTGCTCAGGAAGCGGTATCCACAATGATAATCTGGGAGTTCCCCTGCCGGGCCAGCTCCAGCACCGCTGCCGCCAGCTTTTGAAAGGTGCTGTGGGAGGAAGAGGCGCCGGACAGGGCGTCGATGGGCTGTTCTCCCTGTCCTTCCAGAAGCTGCCGGGCGTAGTAGCGGGTATATTCGTTGGGGTAGGTCCCATTGGAGTGAAGCATAGTTTGCATATAGGCGTTGTCCCAGCTCTTGATAAAGCCGCTGGCATTTTCCGCGTTGTACTCCACGGAAACCACTTCGCCGCCCTTGACCATAATCGTGACAAATTCCTTCCAGCCGTGGCTGAACTGGGCGGCTTGAGCGGTATAATAGCCGTCCTGAAGTGCTGAGCCTGGGCCGCAGGCGGTCAGGGTTAGAAGCAGAAGAAGGGAGGCAAGCGCTGCTTTTAAAATCCGTTTCATACCTTTGCATCCTCCTTTAACGCGAATTTTTCCACCTGGGCCTGGAGGGCTTCCGCCTCCTGGGCCAGCAGGGCGCTGGACTGCTGGGTGCCGCTGGCGTTTTGCAGGTTCCGGTCCGCGATGTCCGAAATGGCCGCGATCCGCTCCTCCATAATGCCCAGCGCCTTTTCCTGGCCCTGGACGGCCACAACCAGCTGGTCCGCAATGCCGCTGATCTGGCTGGAGACATTGGAGATGGACTGCACGGAGTTGGCGGTCTGGGCAGTAAGCTCGACGCCGGTTTGAATAATGGCGCGGGTGCTGCCCACCACCTGGGTGGCGCTCTGGGCAGCCTGGGCGCTCTTGGCCGCCAGCTGCCGCACCTCCTCCGCCACCACGGCAAAGCCCTGTCCGGACGCGCCGGCCCGGGCCGCCTCAATGGAGGCGTTGATGGCCAGAATACTGGTCTGGAAGGCGATGTCCTCAATGGCCTTGGCGATGGTTGTAATCTCCTGGGCGTTGGTGCTGATGTTGTCCATAGCGCCGGACAGGGAGGCCATCTGGGTGTTGGCCGTCTGGACGCGCTGAGAAATATCGTCGGTTTTGGACCTGGTCTGGCGGCTGCTCTGGGAGACGCTGGCCAGCTGCTCCTTCACATGGGATACCTCATCCACAAGGGCCTCGGTGGATTGATTCTGCTCCAGGGAAGCCAGATGGAGCTGATTGGACTGCCCGTTCAGCTCCTCCGACATTTGGGCCAGCCGGACGGCGGCGGAACGGAAGCCCAGGATTGTCTCATTCATGGAGCCAATGATGGTGCTCAGGCTGTCCCGGATCAGGATAAAGTCACCCTGATACTCCTCCTGGGGCATCACTTGCAGGTTTCCGCCGGCAATTTGGGTAAGAATCTGCTGAATGTCCGATAAGTATTGATTGATCCGAACGACGGTGGAATCCAGGGTTTTCGTCAGAACCTCCAGCTCATCCCCGGAGTGGGCGGGGACTACCTCGGTGTGCAGGTCGCCGTCCGACAGGGACACCATCCGCGCGGTGACCTTCTGTACCGGCCGGGAGATAGACCGGGATAGACGCATGACCAGCAGAATGGAGACCACCAACCCCACCAGGGTAGCCAGCACGGCGGTGAGCATGGCCGCGTTAATCAGATAATTGTAGTCCGACTTGGGGACCTGAAGGACCAGGGACCACTGGGTTCCCCGAATGGGGGAGTAGGCGACCATCATGATATCCAGCCCCACGCCGTACTCCGACGCTCCGGTCTCATTGCTGATGACGCGGTCCCGTACCTCCGCGGAATTGCCGGTAATCTGATCCAGGGAGCTGCCCTGGAGGGCCAGAGTCTGGTCCGGGTGTCCCGTGACAATTCCCTCCCGGTTGACCATGTAGGCCAGGCTGTGCTTGCCGATGTTGATGCTTTGGAGCACATCATCCAGAGCGTCGTATTTGTAGACGCCCACCACATAAAAAGCGGTCTCCCCGTCTGCCTTCACCGGCATTCCCATGGTGACGCCCAGCTTGCCCTGGAAGATGGTGGACGGGTGGGTGGTCAGGTTGTCCGTCTCCTGAAGCAGAGATAAAAAACTGTCCTCCAAACGTGCCGGCGCGCTGCCCTCTCCCTGCTGCAGGGTGCCGTCCAGGCTGTACAGGGCAATGGTATGCAGCTCGTAAATTTCGGCGGCTTCTGTCAAAAGATCCGCCCGGCTGCTTTGGGCCAGCGCGGGGCTGCTGCCGGCCTGCATACGGGGATCGCCGGCAATGGTCATCATCCGGTCAGCCAGCATATGAATATTGGCCTCGACGGTCTTGGCGGACTGCCGGGCCATGGGCTGGAGGCTGTCCAGGAGAATGTTATTGGCCAGGGACTGCATGGACACAGCCATAATAATACAGCAGATTACCACCAGGGCCAAAATATTGAGGGTTGTACTGCGTAGAATTCGCCGGTTCAGACTTCGTCTCTTTTCCATCGGAATCCACTACTCCTAAACACAGAATAAAAGCCAATCAATAAAACATGAAGGGCTTTGCTGTGAAGTATACCACAGTAGAACCAAAAAGGGAAGCCCCTTCCAGTTCATTTTTACCTTCTTGCTTCCAGTCAGCCGCTCTCCTTCCGGATCAACTGCCAGGGGACCACCTGGGACTGGCTGTCCTCCCCCCGGAGCAGACTCAGCATCAGCTGGGCGGACAGCTCCCCCAGGTTCTGCCCGCCGTGGGACAGGGAGGTAATCCGCACCGGGGCCAGATCACTGTACTGGCTGTTGTCAAAGCTGACCACCGCCATGTCCTCCGGGATGCGGGCTCCCCGCTTGCGCAGATGGGAGATTACCCGGATGGCCACTTCATCGTTGTAGCATACAACGGCCGAGCAGCCGGCGAAGCCCTCCAGAACCGCGTCCAGAAAGGCCCCGGAGAGGATGGCGTTTTTGGTTTCGGTGTTGTACCAGTAAATCTGTCCGTCCTCCAGGGGGAGCCCCAGGTCACGCAGGGCCTGGGCGTAGCCGGCATAGCGCAGAAGTCCCTGCATATCGTCGCTTTTGAAAATTCCGGCAATGCTCCGGTGGCCCTGCCGGTGGAGATGCTCCACCAGAAGCCGCCCGCCGCCGGCGTTGTCCGCCAGCACAGAGGGGGTGGTGGACAGCTCCGGATAGACCCCGTTGATAAACACCAGCCGGACGCCCCGGTCCAGCAGCTTTTGGTAAAGGTCCAGGTTGGGATTGGGCAGGGCGGTTTTGGTTCCCTCCGCCAGCACCCCGTCCAGCTCCTTCATGGTGAGCAGGGTCTGGAGGATTTTCCGCTCGGTGGAAATCTGATTCTGGGTGGCGAAGAGCAGGGGGGCGCTGCTGTTTTCGGACAGAACAGTTTCCATTCCCCGCAGGATGCTGGGGAAGATGTAGTCGCTGATGTAGGTGGTAACCACCGCGATGGTGCAGTTGAGCTGGGCGGGGACCGCCGCAGGCTCCCGCAGGCGGGAGCCGCTGCCCTGGCGGCGGGTGATCAGCCCTTCATCCTCCAGCACGGACAGGGCCCGGCGGACGGTCTGGCGGCTGATTTGAAAGCGCTGGCACAAAAGCTGCTCTGTGGGCAGCAGGGCAGCGCCGCTGTACCGGCCGGCTTCAATCTCCTGGCGCAGAGAGTCGGCGATGGACTGATATTTTGGGGGCATAGGTCGTTCGTCCTCCTTTCGGGGGGGAAGTTGTCTTTTTTTCATCTTGCAGTATAGCATATCCCACAACTCTGTACAACAGAAAAATAATTTGTCCGTCATTTGCGCCAAAGACCCCTTATGCAAAACAACGGACCCGACAGAGGGGAATGAAAATAATTTTCATCCGGAAGAACCGGGGAAAAGTGTCAGGAAACCATTGTATGGGCAGAGGTTTCTCATTTTTTTCAAAGAAATAAAAATTTGTACTCAAATATTTTTACGATTCGGACAAAATTTGTATTGTTTATTTGCGAGAAGCTGTGAAAATTAAATACAAATTATTGACTGAATACAATACAAATGCTATACTGGCCTCAGTACAAGACCCCTGAATCAAAATTTCAGAAAGCGAGGAACAAGAAATGAAAAAAGCGATCTCTCTTTTGCTGGCCGTGACCATGTGTCTGGCCCTGGCCGCCTGCGGCGGCGGGAATACCTCCACGCCCAGTGCCCCCAGCACCTCTACCCCCAGCACCTCTACCCCCAGCGCCAGTACCCCCAGCACCCCCGATGCCGGTGAGCCCATCACCGTTGGCATTATCAACAACGACCCCAACGAGTCCGGCTACCGCACCGCCAACGACGCGGCCATGCGGGCCACGTTCACGGAGGAGAACGGCTACAAGGCCACCTTCTTCAACAACAACGACGCGGCTCAGCAGATTGCTACCGCCCAGCAAATGATCCAGGACGAGGTGGACTTCCTGCTGCTCTCCCCCGCCTCCACCACCGGCTGGGATACCGTGCTGAAGGACGCTCAGGCCGCCGGCACCCAGATCATCCTCTTCGACCGTATGCTGGAGGCCGACGAGAGTATGTATGTGGCCGCTGTGGTGTCCGATATGCCCGCTGAGGGCAAAACCGCCGTGGATTGGCTGACCAACCAGGGGCTGGACGAGTACAACATTATCCACATCCAGGGCCACATGGGCTCCGACGCCCAGCTGGGCCGCACCGGCGCGCTGGACGAGAAGGTAAACGCCGAGGCCAACTGGAACTATGTGACCCAGCAGAGCGCCGACTGGGACGAGGCCACCGCGAAAACCATCACCCAGTCCGTCATTGACAGCGGCAAGCCCTTCAATGTGATCTATGCGGAGAACAACGGCATGGCCCGGGGCGCTGTGGCCGCGCTGGATGCCGCCGGCATTACCCACGGCAAGGATGGCGACGTGATCGTCATGGGCTTTGACAGCGACAAGTGGGCCTTTGAGGCGGTTCTGAACGGCAGCTGGAACTACATGGGCCTGTGCAACCCCCTCCAGGCCGACACCGTTGACAGCATCATCAAGGACCTGGTGGCCGGCAACGCCCCCGCCCAGAAGATTATCTACACCCCCGAGCAGGGCTTCGACTGCGATACGCTCACCCAGGCTGACGTGGACACCTACGGCACCTGATTCCCAACGATCCCCTGCGATTACGTGACCCGACACGCGGTGCGGTATGTCAGCCGCACCGCGTGTTTCATTAAAATTACCATGAATGGAGGCGCATCTGTATGCAGGACGGCGCGGTATTGGAAATGCGCGGCATCTGCAAGTATTTTCCCGGCGTACGCGCCCTTCAGGATGTGGATTTCACCCTGCGGGAAGGGGAGATTCACGCCCTGATGGGGGAGAACGGCGCGGGAAAATCCACGCTCATCAAGGTGCTCACAGGCGTATACCACAAGGACGGCGGCCAGGTCCATATCAAGGGGATCAGCGGCGCGGCGGTGATCCGCTCCCCCCAGGACGCCCAGAACGCGGGCATCAGCACCG
>CAJUPG010000026.1 GCA_910588455.1 uncultured Oscillospiraceae bacterium | reverse complement strand
GCCTGGGCATCCAGGCCTTCGAGCCGGTGCTGGTAGAGGGCCGGGCCATCAAGCTGCATCCCCTGGTGTGTACCGCCTTCAACGCCGACTTTGACGGCGACCAGATGGCCGTCCATGTGCCCCTGTCCGCCGAGGCCCAGACGGAGGCCCGGGTGCTGATGCTCTCGGCCAACAACCTGCTGCGGCCCCAGGACGGCGGCCCGGTGACCATCCCCTCCCAGGACATGGTTTTGGGCGCCTACTACCTGACCTACGACCGGGACACCGAGGAGGGCGCCGGCCACGTGTTTGCCGACGAGAACGAGGCCATGCTGGCCTACGACGCGAAGGTGGTTACCCTTCACGCCCCCATCAAGGTCCGGATGTTCCGGGAGGTGGACGGCGAGCTGCGCCACAAGCTGGTGGAGACCACCGTGGGCCGGCTGATTTACAACCAGGCCATCCCCCAGGATCTGGGCTTTGTGGACCGGAACGACCCGGACGCGATGTTCGAGCCGGAGGTCAACTTTGTGGTGGGCAAAAAGCAGCTGGGCAGAATCATTGACAAGTGCATCACCAAGCACGGCTTTACCAAGTCCGCCGAGGTTTTGGACGCCATCAAGGATTTGGGCTATAAATTCTCCACCCAGGGGGCCCTCACCGTGGCCATCGCCGATATGACGGTGCCCCCCAAGAAATATGAGCTGATCCGGGATACGGAGCAGGAGATTATCCGCATCGACCGGCAGTACCGCCGGGGCCTGATTACCAATGAGGAGCGCTACCGCCTGTCCGTGTCCGCCTGGGAAAAGACCACCGCCGACGTGACCAGTGCCCTCCAGGAGCATATGGACCGGTACAACCCCATCTGGATGATGGCCGACTCCGGCGCCCGCGGCTCCATGGCCCAGATCCGCCAGCTGGCCGGTATGCGCGGCCTGATGGCCGACACCGCCGGCCGTACCATCGAGATCCCCATCAAGGCAAACTTCCGTGAGGGCTTGTCCGTTCTGGAATACTTTATTTCCTCCAGAGGCGCACGAAAGGGCATGGCCGACACCGCCCTGCGTACCGCCGACTCGGGTTACCTGACCCGCCGTCTGGTGGACGTGTCCCAGGAGGTGATTATCCGGGAGGAGGACTGCGGCACGGACGACGGCATTGAGGTGGCGGAGATTCAGGAGCACGGCCAGGTCATTGAGACCTTCGCCGAGCGGCTCCACGGCCGCTTCCCCGCCGGGGACATCAAGGACCCCGCCACCGGAGAGGTCCTCTTCACCCGGGACACCATGCTCCGGAAGGACGACGCGAAAATCCTGGAGGACCGGGGGATCTTCTCCGCCAAAATCCGCTCGGTGCTCACCTGCCGGGCCCGCAGCGGCGTGTGTGCCAGGTGCTACGGCATCAACCTGGCCATCGGCGAGCCCGTGGGGGCCGGTGAGGCGGTGGGTATCATTGCCGCCCAGTCCATCGGCGAGCCGGGCACCCAGCTTACCATGCGAACCTTCCACACCGGCGGCGTGGCCGGCGGCGACATCACCCAGGGTCTTCCCCGTGTTGAGGAGCTGTTTGAGGCCCGCAAGCCCAAGAAAATGGCCCAGCTGGCGGAGATCAGTGGCACCGTCTCCATTGAGGAGACCAAGCGCAACGTGATGTGCAACGTGAGCATCACCGCCTCCGACGGCGAGGTAGTCACCTATGCCCTGCCCTACGCCTCCGGCATCAAGGTCAAGGAGGGGGAGCAGGTGACCAAGGGCCAGGAGCTCACCGAAGGTGTGCTCTCCCCCCATGAGGTACTGCGGATCCGGGGGCTGGCCGACTGCCACAACTATCTGATCCGGGAGGTCCAGAAGCCCTACCGCCAGCAGGGCGTGGATATCAACGACAAGCACATTGAGGTCATTGTCCGCCAGATGATGCGCAAGGTCCGGGTGGAGGACGCGGGGGATTCCAGCCTGCTGTCCGGCTCCACCATCGACATCGTGGACTTTTTGGACGCGGAGGCGGAGGTCCGGGCCCGGATTGAGGCCGGGGAGCGCAACGAGATGGATGAGCTCCCCCGCCTGCCCCAGTGCACCCGCCTGCTGATGGGCATTACCAAGGCTTCTCTGGCCACCGATTCCTTTATGTCCGCCGCCTCCTTCCAGGAGACCACCAAGGTGCTCACGGAGGCGGCCATCAAGGGCAAGGTGGACCACCTGCGGGGACTGAAGGAAAACGTTATCATTGGCAAGCTGATTCCCGCCGGCTCCGGCCTGACCCAGTACCGGCAGCGCAACAAGATCGACGACGAGGGCAACCTGGTGTCTCAGGCGGCTCCCCAGGAGAGCGTCCGGCCGGAGGAGAACTCCGCCAGCCTGTTCCTGGGAGAGGATGAGGACGACGAAGCTCTGTTCGACGAAGCGATTGTGGACGTGGATGTGGAGGCCGCCAGCGACGTGGATGGCGAACACAGCACGATGGTATAAGCGGACACGGGCCGCAGCTCCCAAACGGAGCTGCGGCCCGTATGCTGCCACTGTTGCGGCGGTCGTGACAAAAGATAGAAAAACCCGCAGGAATCTTAAAATTCCTGCGGGTTTTGGAGCTGGTGGGGTGACTTGAACACCTGACCTGCTGATTACGAATCAGCTGCTCTACCGACTGAGCTACACCAGCATTCAAATGCTTTTTTATCCTACACTACCCAATCCGTTTTGTCAAGTATAAAAGACAAAGATAGCCGGGAAATAAAAATTTCTCTTGACTGTAAAGCCCCTTGACCGTTTATAATACACCCAAAGGAGGGGTGCTTCATGACGATCAAAGAGATGGAGATCCAAACCGGTCTGGTCCGGGCCAATATCCGCTACTATGAGAGCCAGGGACTGATTTCTCCGGTGCGGCGGGAAAACGGCTACCGGGACTACTCCCGGCAGGACGCGGAAACACTGCTGAAGGTAAAGCTGCTGCGGCAGCTTCACGTATCCCTGGAGGACATTCAAGGCCTTCAGAAAGGAGAGCGGGACCTGGAGGGGGTGCTGGAGCAGAAAATCAGGGAGCTGGAGCTGGAGCGGCAGGACCTGGACAATGCCGTTCTGCTGTGCCGGGAGCTGCGCCAGGACCGGGTGGATTACGCCACGCTGGACGCCTCCCGCTATCTGGAGCGGTGCGCTGCTCCGGCGCAGGTGCCGGCCCAGGACCAGCTGCCCCACTATATCTTCCCCTGGCGGCGGTATTTCGCCCGGACGCTGGACAGACTGCTGTACGGAACAGCGTTCACTGTGCTGTTACAGCTGTTTTTCCGCATTAACATTCTCCGGCAGGAGGCCGGTTTCTGGCGGACGCTGGTTCCCCTGCTGCTGATGCTTGGGCTGGAGCCCCTGATGCTCCGCGGCTGGGGGACCACCCCGGGCAAGGCGCTGTTCGGCCTGAAAATCGTGCAGGCGGACGGCTCTCCTCTGACGCTGGAGCAGGCCTTCTGGCGCACCGGCCGGGTGGTGCTCTTTTGGGGCGGGTGCGTGCTGCTTGCGGAAATCCCCTCTCCGCTGACAGGGCTGCTTGTTATGGGAGTGGAGATTTACGCCTGCATCTGCGTATACCATGAACGGCCCCTGCTCTGGGACCGGGATGATCTGCTCTACCTGGAGGGCAGTACCAGACAAAAGCCCTTCTGGAACTGGGACAGTACATCTACCACCCTGCGCAGCGCCGCCTATGTCCTGAGCCTGGGGCTGTGCATTGCCCTTATGGTGGGAGGCCATCTGTGGGCCTCCGCCCCGCCCCACCGGGGCGCTCCGCTGACAACGGAGGAGTTCACCCAAAACTATAATCAGATGAACCGTTTTTTTTATGGCCGGGCCGCCCAGGAGCTGGAGCTCAGCGGGACGCTGCGGGACCTGCCCGCGCCCGAGGGGGTGGTGATTGTGGACCCGTGGGACAGCGGCGGGCCAGATCCGTTCTTCCGGTATGTCCATACGCCGGGAAACGGCTTGCAGGAGGTGCGCTTGCTGTGCGCCTGGGAGGGGACCTACAGCCTGCCCCGGCGGGAGATGGCCCTGGCGGCCTGCGCCTTTTTGTGGCATGACCTGGGCCGGACCCAGGTGGGGGAGCTGATGGAGGCCCTCTATAAACAGCAGGGGGAGTTCTACTTCAGCTACCCCAACGTGGAGGTAGAGGGCCGCAGGGACGGCGGAGAGTTCGTCTTTACCATGAAGCGGACCTAGCGGTCGCTGATCTGCCAGCCGCCCTCGTGGCGGAAGATGTATTCGTCCAGATCCGCCGGGGGCGGCTGGGGCGCGGCGGGCTTGGGCTGGGGGACAGGGTGCTTCGGGTTTTGTTTCTCTGTCATGATCGTTACGCCTCCATTTTTGGTCTGCATATCAGCATATGCAGGCCGGAGGGAAAATATTATTCCAGGACAGAAATTTTTTCGTTTCCGGGCAGGGAGTCGTCCTCCCGAATCCAGTCCTCCACATGAACTACGCTGTACTTCTCCTCCTCCTGGCGGATCACGACCCGCTCAATGCCCGCGTTGATAATCATACGCCGGCACATGGCGCAGGAGGTGGCGTCGTGAAGAAGCGCCCCGGTTTTTGCGTCCCGGCCGGCCAGGTACAGGGTGGCCCCCAGGGTGTCCCGCCGGGCGGCGGAGATAATGGCGTTGGCCTCCGCATGGACCGAGCGGCACAGCTCGTACCGCTCCCCGGAGGGAATCTGAAGGGCATCCCGGGTGCAGTAGCCCAGGCTGATGCAGTTTTGACGTCCCCGGGGGGCGCCGTTGTAGCCGGTGGACATGATTTCGTCGTTTTTTACGATAATGGCCCCATAGTTCCGGCGCAGGCAGGTGGAGCGCTCCAAAACGGTCTGGGCAATGTCTAAGTAATAGTTCTCTTTGTCAATGCGCTTCATGGCGGACCTCCAAATCAAATTGAGCTGCCTCCCATTATACAGAACTTTAGGGCGTTTGTCGAGATTGTGTGAATTTACATTTTGTTTACGTTTCTTTGCTTGACGGACGGAGCCAGGCGCGATATGATATGTAATACTTGAAAAAATGCAGTCATATCTCACCTGGAGGTGACCTCTTTACTATGATCCGCAACGCGCTGGCGCGCTTTATGTATGGCCGCTATGGCCAGGACCAGTTAAATCTGTGCTTGCTGGTTTCCTATCTGCTTCTCTATCTGGTCTATGTGTTTACCCGCTTTATCCCGCTGTACTGGCTGTCCTGGGCGCTGCTGTGCTGGACGCTGTTTCGTATGCTCTCCCGCAACGCCCCCAGGCGGCGGGCGGAAAACGCGAAGTTTTTGGAGCTGATCGGCCCGGTGCAGCGGTGGTTTCACCTGCGCCGCACCATCTATAAGGACAAGGAACACTGCTACTTTAAATGCCCCCACTGCGGACAGCAGCTCCGGGTCCCCCGGGGCAAGGGGAAGATCACGGTTACCTGCCGCGCCTGCGGCGCGAGCTTTGAGGAGAAGAGTTAAGCAGAAAACGAGACCACCCGGTTCCCATGTATGGGCCGGGAGGTCTTTTTTTCAGCCCCGGGACACGACAAGCTCCTGGGCGATATTCAGCACATGGTCGCCGATGCGCTCAAAGTCCGTGAGCAGCTCCGCGTAGATAATGCAGGCCTCCTCGGAGCAGGACCCCGCCCGCATCCGCTCCAGCTGATTGTGCCGGAAGGCAAGGGTCATATCGTCGATGCGCTGCTCCATGCCGCCCACGTCGGCCAGCCACACCAGATCCCCCGCGCCTGGCTCCAGCAGGGTGGCGATGGCCTTTAAGGACACATCCCGCATTTGCCCGATTTCATCCACCGCCGCCGGGGAGAAGGCGATGTTTTTGTCCCGCAGGAGCTTGGTATAGCCGCAGATGTTGTCCGCGTGGTCGCCGATGCGCTCAATGTTGCCCGTGATGGCAAAGCAGCTGCTGACAATGGCGGAGGCCTGCTCATTGGTCTCGCTGGAGATAATTTTGGAAATATACAGGGAAATTTCCTTGTTCAGAAAGTCGATATACGCCTCCGTTTTTTCCACCTGCTCCAGCTGTCCCGCGTCCCGGGCCAGCACCGCCTGGAAGCTGACGGCCACGTTTTCCTGGGCCATACGCAGCATCCGGTCCAGCTCCTTGCGCAGTTGATCTACGTAGATGGCGGATACGCCCAGACCGCCGTCCTTGCCGCCGGCCTGCACCGGGGACAGGTACTCCAGGACCATGCCGCTGTCCCGCTCCTGGGGCAGATCCGGCAGAACACGCACCGCCAGCCGGGCCAGCAGGGTCCCGAAGGGGAGCAGGACCAGGGTTGTGGTAATGTTAAAGGCGGCGTGCACCAGGGCGATCTGGGTTTTCGGGTCACCGGGAATAAACTGCGCCGCCAGAGGGGCCAGGGGAAAGAACAGAAACAGCACCGTGAACAAGACCGTACCGAATACGTTGAACATCAGGTGAATGAGGGTGGTCCGCTTGGCGTCCCGGCTGGCCCCGGCGGAGGCCAGCACGGCGGTAATGCAGGTTCCGATGTTCTGGCCGAAGAGGACGAACACCGCGCTGTCCAGTCCCAGCACGCCCCCTGCCGCCAGAGTCTGCAAAATGCCCACCGATGCGGAGGAGGACTGAATAACGGCGGTGAACAGTGCGCCGGCCAGGATGCCCAGCAGGGGGTTGGAGAAGGAGGCCATCAGGTTCAAAAAAACCGGTTCCTCCCGCAGAGGGGACATAGACGTGCTCATCATGTCCATGCCGATAAACAGCACCCCAAGACCGGCCATAATCTGTCCGATGTGCTGAAGCTTCTGGTTTTTGATGAACACCAGGGTGGTGACCCCCAGAAAGGCGAACACCGGGGCCAGGGCTCCCACGTCCAGAGCAATGAGCAGGCCGGTGACCGTGGTGCCCACATTGGCCCCCATAATGATCCACACCGCCTGGCTGAGGGTCATCATGCCGGCGCTGACAAAGCCCACCACCATCACCGTGGTGGCGGAGGAGGACTGAATAACGGCGGTGATGCCCGCCCCGACCAGGACCCCCAAAAAGCGGTTGGCGGTGAGGCGCTCCAGAATGTTTTTCATCCGGCTGCCTGCCGCGGCCTCAAGGCCGGAGCTCATCATCTGCATACCGTACAGAAACAGGGCCAAGCCTCCCAAAAGGCCTAAAAAGTCGCTTAACTGCATAATAATGTGATTTCTCCTTTTCCTCAGGATTTGTAGTTTGTAAGCAGAATATGAAAAAAAGCATAACCAATTCCACTCCTTTGATTGAAAGGGGTTTCGTGGGTTATGCTTGAGTTGGTACGATGAATTTTTTCCTGCATTTGAATCCTAACAGAAGGAAACGGATTTGTCAAGATGAATTTTTCCCTGCGCGGTTCTTTGTATATTTGAGCGTTAAGCTTCATAAATCTTACTGGAGGCGATCATGATGAAAGACACAAATTTTATTTTAAGTGAGTGCCACCCACCCACAATCAAGCCTGCTGACCAGTCAATCAATCAGACTGTCGCCGTCTGGCTCACAAAAGAACTCCGCAAATGATGCCTTTGCCATTTTACCCGGCAAAGGCATTCAAAATAATTTCTTGCCATGCAGCTGCTCATAGGGTATGATGATACCGAGCAGTTACGCCTTGAAGGAGGTGTAACAAATCCTTTGCGCGATCTATACACGACTGAGCAAGGAGGACGAGGACAAGCAGCAGCCCGAATCCGAGAGCATCCAGAACCAGAAGTCCCTGCTGAGCCGCTACGCCATCGACCACGGGTGGGACGTCTACTCGATTTTTAGCGACGAGGATTACTCCGGGGTAGACAGCCAGCGCCCCGGCTTCAACCGCATGATCGAGGCCGCCAAGGCGAAAAAATTCCAGATCATCCTCTGCAAGAGCCAGTCCCGTTTCACCCGCGACATGGAACTGGTAGAGAAATACATTCACGGCCTGTTCCCCATCTGGGGCATTCGGTTCATCGCAGTGGCGGACAACGCCGACACGGAGGTCAAGGGCAACAAGAAGGCCCGGCAGATCAACGGTCTGGTGAACGAGTGGTATCTGGAGGACCTGTCGGAAAATGTCCGCATGGTGCTTGACCTGAAGCGAAAAGAGGGCAGGTATATCGGCGGCTTTCCCATCTACGGCTACCGCAAGGACCCCACGGACAAAAACCACATTATTCCAGACCCGGAGGCGGCGGAGGTAGTGCGGCAGATTTACCAATGGTCGCTGGAGGGGAACGGGCGGCAGAATATCGCCTATCGGCTGAACCAGAAAGGCATCCCCAATCCTACCCGCTACAAGGCGGAGCGGGGCTGGAGCTGCAACCACCCCGTCAAAAACGACTTGGGATTGTGGAACAAGGTGACGGTGGGGCGCATTCTGACCAACGAGATGTACACCGGCGTCATGATCCAGGGGCGGCGGCGGAAGGTCAGCTACAAGTCCAGGGTGGTCATCGACACGCCGGAAAGTGAGTGGTACCGGGTGGAGGGAACCCATGAGGCGATCATCGACCGGGCCGCCTTTGAGGCGGTCCAGCGGAGCTTGAAGCTGCGCTCCCGGACAGACGGCACCGGGGAGGCCCATCTGCTGTCCGGGTTGGTGAAGTGCGCGGACTGCGGCTCCACCATGAGCAAGTGCTCCAACGGGAAGTGCTCCTATCTGCGGTGCAGGTTGTACGCCGACAGCGGGAGCAAACGGCTGTGTACCCGCCACTCTGTCCGGCTGGACCAGCTGGTCGACTTGATTTCTGAGCGGATCCGCTACTACGTCCAGACCTATTACCGGCTGGACCCGGCGGACCTCCTGCCCCAGCGGGACACCCGCCGGGAGGCGCTGGAGCAGGAGCGGAAAGCCCTGACCGCCCAGCTGGAGAAACGCGGCCAAGCCCTGAAAATGCTGTATCTGGACCGGGTGGCCGGTCTGCTCGGTGAAGAACAGTTTATAGAACTGAACCAGTCATTTCTGGAAGAAAAAAGCCGCCTGGAGCGGCGGCTGGCGGTCATCGGGGAAGAACTGGCGGAGTGGGAGCATCCAGAGCAGCAGTATGAGCGGATAGAACGGGCGCAGGAGCTCTTGAAGCTGGAAACGGTTCCGCGGGAATTGGTGGTTGGATTGGTCGAGAAAATCGAAATCTGCGAGAAGAATCCGGAAACGGGTCAACAGGAAGTAAGAGTGACCTGGAGGTTTTAATGTCCTTGGGTTACCACCCCCTGGGGCGCGGTTCCGTCCACCAGGGCAATCTGTTTTTTCGGCAGAACCACCGCGTCCAGAGATGCCGGGTCGCCGGAGCAAAGTATGTACTCAACCGGCTCACCAGCCTCTTCCGCCAGGGCGGCAATCCGGCGCATCAGCGTGGACTTTCCACAGCCGGGGCCGCCCTTTAGAATGTAAATGCTGCGGGCCTGTTCCGGGGGAAGCAGCTCGGAATAGAGAGAATAAAATCCGCTGGGAGAATTGGCTCCCAGAAAATATTGGACCTTTGGGGAAGAAACCATAGAAAAATCCTCCATACATTGAAAATCTACCTTAGACTATGCGCCGCAATGGCAGATGGTGCGGGGAGGGTTTCCGGCATGGCGGCCCTGTGACAGGGAAATCAGTTTGACTGGAAAACTGTTGATTTACAAACCCTGCTGAATGCGATATACTTATAGTATCTCTTGCCATACCGATGAATTGGAGCGTAACATGAAGCAAAAAATCTGGTCCGCGTTGCTGGCCCTGCTGGTTCTGGCCGGCTGCGCCCCCTCCGCCCCGGCCCGGGAGGCAAATCTGTCTGTCGTAGCCACCACATATCCCATCTATCTCTTCACCTGTGCCATTACGGAGGGGGTGGAGGGCGTCGCTGTGGAGCGGCTGGATACGGGAAGCGTCAGCTGTCTCCACGACTACACCCTGTCCATGCGGGATATGCAGAAGCTTGAGGGGGCCGACGTGATCGCCCTCAACGGCGCGGGGCTGGAGGAATTTCTGGAGGACGCCCTGGAAACCTCCGACGCCCAGGTAATTGACTGCTCCCGGAACGTCCAGCTGCTGGAGAGCCTGGAGCACGACCATGAGGAGCACGGGGACCACGACCACGGACACTGGGACCCCCACTATTGGATGGATCCGGCCCGGGCGGACCGGATGGTCCAGAATATCCAGGCGGGTCTGTCCCAGCTGGACCCGGACCACGCCCGGCAGTATGCGGAAAACGCCGCGGAGGTCTCCGCCCTGCTGGCCGCCCGGCAGAACCTGGCCCGGGAATTGATTCAAATGTATCACCCCATCCCCGGCCTGGTTACCTTCCACAACGGATTTCAGTATTTTGCCCAGGCCTATGGCCTGCCCCTGCTGGCCTCCATTGAGGAGGAGGCGGGCAGCGAGGCCAGCGCCAAGGAGATCGTGGAGATAACCCAGCTGGTGCGGGAATATGACATTCCAATTATTTTCACCGAAGTCAACGGCTCCGACGCTACGGCACAGGCCATCGCCCGGGAGACCGGGTGCCGGGTGGGGCAGCTGTCCATGATTATGGACGGCCCCGACGGCAGCTTGGAGCAGTATTTAAACGCCGTCACAGATAACGTGACCGCAATCGTCAACGGCTTTGCCGGGAAAGAGGTCATAGGTCACGAATGAGAAAGATCAAACACGGAAAACTTGCCGCCGGGTGCGCCGACTCCTGCTGCCTGAAGCTGGAGGGCCTGTCGGTGCAGCTCCAGGGGGAGCGGATTTTGCAGGACGTCTCCTTTCACCTCCACTGCGGGGAGATCGCCGCCCTCATTGGGCCCAACGGGGCGGGTAAATCCTCCCTGTTCCGGTGCATTCTGGGCCAAATGCCCTATCAGGGGAAAATCACCTTTTCCCCCGCCCGGGGCCCCGCCATCCCCCTGTCCGCTCCCCTGACCGGCTACGTGCCCCAGGCCCCCAGCTTCGACCGGGGGGACCCGGTGAGCGTACTGGACTTCTTCACCGCCGCCACCAGCCGGTGGCCGGTGTTCCTGCCCATCCCCGGAAAATACCGGGAGCGGGCGGAGCGCTGCCTGGAGCGGGTCCACGGGGCGGACCTGCTGGACCGGCCCATGGGGGGGCTGTCCGGCGGGCAGCTCCAGCGGGTGCTGCTGGCCATGGCCCTGGAGCCCATCCCCCATATCCTGATTCTGGACGAACCTCTGTCCGGGGTGGACATTGAGGGAGAACACCAGCTGTTGGAGATGCTGGATGAGCTGCGTACCCAATACGACCTGTCCATCCTCTTCTCCACCCACGATTTCGCCACTCTGGGGCAGTTTGCGGACAAGGTAATTCTGCTCAACCAGGGGGTGGTGAAAATCGGCACTCCGGACCAGGTGCTGGCCGCGCCGGAATTTTATGAGACCTTTCATCTGCGCTTGGGGCATGAAAAGGGGGGCGGCGTTTAACATGGAATTTTGGTATTTTCTGATTGACCTGCTGCCCTTCCAGTGGGCCCAGCCGGGGCAGATGTTTTTTATGAAAAACGCCCTGCTGGCGGTGCTGGTTATCACCCCCCTGTTCGGCCTGCTGTCCACCATGGTGGTCCACAGCCGGATGTCCTTCTTTTCCGACGCTCTGGGCCACTCCGCCTTTACGGGGATGGCCATCGGGGCCCTGTGCGGCCTGTCGGACCCCTCCTGGTCGGCGGTGATCTTTGCGGTGATTTTTGCGGTTTTGTTCAATCTGGTCCGCCGGAACACCAGTCTGGCCAGCGACACGGTAATCGGGGTGTTTTCCTCCACCGCTGTGGCCATGGGTATTTTTATCTCGACCATGGGCGGGCGGTCCTTTACCCGGTTCAACAGCCTGCTCATCGGGGACATTTTATCAGTGGAGCCGGCGAAAATCGGCCTGCTGGCCCTGATTCTCCTGGGAACGGTGGTTTTTTGGGCCCTCTCCTTCAATCCGCTGATGCTCTCCGCGATCCATCCCGCCCTGGCGGACAGCCGGGGCATCCGGGTGTTCTGGCAGGAAACCCTGTTCTCCGTGGTGATTGCCGTGATGGTCACCCTGTCCATGACCTGGGTGGGGCTGCTGGTGATCAACTCCCTGCTGGTGCTGCCGGCGGCAGCGGCCCGGAATGTGGCCAAAAATATGGCCCAATACCACCTGTTTTCCGTGCTGGGGGCCATGCTGGCGGGAGTGGCGGGGCTTATGACCTCCTACTACCTGGGTCCCTCCGCCGGTGCGTCCATCACCCTGTACCTGGCGCTGTTTTTCCTGGGGACATTTTTCTTCAAAAAATAAATAAGGAGGCACTTTTATGAAACGTAGAAGCTTGCTGTTTGGTTTACTGCTCCTCCTGCTTCTGACCGGGTGCCAGGAAATCACAGGAACTCCAGAGGAATTCCACTGGGTCTTAGTGGAGGAAGGGGCATACACCCTCTCCGACGGGACCCGTGTGGACAGGTGGGAGGAGGAGTTCCGTTTCTGGCGGCTCTACAAGCTGCCGGACGACGGGACGGAGCTTCTGCTGGAGGACGCACCCGCCGGCCCGGAGAACGTCGCTGTGGGCGGACAGCTCGACTTTTCCAGCCTGAGCGAACCGGCGCAAAAAGAAATTATGGCCTATTACGAGCAGCGCGGTCTGCTCTATGACATCCCCGCGGAGCTGGAAAAAGCTTATGCGGCATACCAGCGCTGCCAGGAGAGCGGTAAGGAGTTTTCCAGTTTTCAGGTGAACCAGATGATTTCTCCCTGCGGCGCAAACGATACCGTGTGCTATTATTCCACCTCTGTGACCACCTCATATGACGTACAGCTGGCCAATGAGCTGCGGCTGTGCGACGCTTTCCGGCGGGACACCGGCGAAAAAATCGACACGATGGACCTGTTTACCATTTCCCAGGAGGAGGCCGCCCGGTGGTTTGCGGACTACTATGGCAAAGAAGCTCCAATGAGCGCAGAAATGCGCGAAGCCTTCCAGCCGGAGTATGTGATATTCCGGAGCAGCGGCCTGGAGGTCATGTTCCCGGCGGGGACCCTGCCCAGCCAGAAGAGCGCTACCGGCCTGTACCTGGAATATGAAGAAGCGGAGGACATCTTGCAGGAGTGGGCCGTCCCAGACCCGACGGAATCTGATTAAAACAGGAGATATTTTATGCAAGTCATACGAAAAACAGTCAAAAGCATCCCCTTTTACGCCTGCGACGGCTTCGGCCCCGGGGTGGCCCACGGCTTTTCTACCCGCATCGGCGGCGTCTCCCCCGCCCCCTGGGACAGCCTCAATCTGGGAGCCTGCCGGGGGGACGACCCCGCCAATCTCCGGGAAAATTTCCGGCGCTTCTGTGATGCCATCGGGGCCGACCCCAGCGCTCTGGTGAAAAACCAACAGATGCACAGCAAGCGGGTCCGCCCCGTCACCCGGGCGGATGTGATGCCCACGCCGGAGACCCCCGGCGAGGTGGAGGCCGACGGCATGATAACGAATCAGCCGGGGGTGGCCCTTACCATCTTCTCCGGGGACTGTCTGCCGGTGTTCCTCTACGACCCGGTCCGGAGGGTGATCGCCGCCTGCCACGCCGGCTGGCGGGGGACCGCTCAGGGCATCGCCGCCCAGGCGGCCCGGCAGATGCGGGAGGACTACGGCTGTGATCCCCAGGATATTTTAGCCGCCATCGGCCCGGGCATCGGCCCCTGCTGCTTCGAGACCCACGCCGATGTGCCCGACGGCCTCCGGGCGGAGCTGGGCCTGGACGGAGAGGCATTTATCACGGCCCTCCCCGGCGGGGAGAAATTTCGGGTGGATTTGAAGGAAGCAAATGTCTGCTGGCTGCTGCGGGCGGGACTGGCCCGGGAGCACATCGCCGTTTCCGACGCCTGCACCGCCTGCAACCGGACGGATTTCTGGTCCCACCGGATGCAGGGGACCCAGAGGGGAAGTATGGCGGCAATTTTACAAATGGTATAATAGAAGGCAATGATGACAAAACAAACGAGATTTTTGGGGCTTTTGCTGGTCCTCCTGCTGCTGGCCGGCTGCGGGACTCCGCCGGCCCCGGCAATCAGCCAGCCGGAGGAGACTCCGCCGGATGTGTCCGCCCCGCCCCAGGAGGCGGCGGGGGAGACCATCCCCTTCACCCTGGCGGTCTACCCCCAGGAGAGCTTCCACCCGGCCCTGTCCAAAAACCGGACCAACCTGCTGCTGGCCTCCCTGCTTTATCAGCCCCTCTACCGGCTGGACGAGCGCTTTGAGCCCCAGCCGGTGCTGGCCTCCGGGGCGGCTGCCAGTGAGGACAAGCTCACCTGGACCATCTCCCTGCAAAACGCGGCCTTCTCCGACGGTACGCCTTTGACAGGGAAGCTTGCGGCGGACGCCCTGAACGCCGCCCGGGGGGAGGGCTCCCGGTATGCCGCCCGGCTGGCGGGAATCACGGGGGTGGCCGCCGGGGAGGGCAGCGTGGTGATTACCCTGTCCAGCCCCAACGGGAATTTGCCCGCCCTGCTGGACATCCCCATCGCCCTGGGGGATGGGCCCCGGCCTCTGGGCACCGGGCCCTATGTGCTGCGGGAGGAGGAGACGGTTTTGTCCCTGGAGGCGGCGGAGGGCCAGGCGGTCCCCGCGAAAACCATTCCCCTCCACGCCATCACCCAGACCGACGACTTGATCGCCGCCTTTGACAGCGGAGATGTGACCCTGGTGGAAACGGACCTGATGGGCACCAACACCCCCGCCTACTCCGGAAACTATGAGGTCTGGGACTATCCGGGGCTGGGGATGGTCTATTTGGGCATAAACAGCCGGGAGGACCGGCCCTGTGCCAGTGAGGCGCTGCGCCGGGGACTGGCCAGGGGCATCGACCGGGAAAGCATCGCGGATACGGTGTTTGCCGGACACGCGGCGGCCACCGCCCTGCCCCTGCACCCCAACAGCCCCCGGTGGTCCCAGGCGCTGAACGACGCCTGGAGCTATCAGCCAGAGGCGTTGAGCGGAGAACTGGTCCTGCTTGTGAACAGCGAGAACAGCGCCAAAACCGCCGCCGCCCAGCATATCGCGGACCAGCTCCGGGCGGTGGGCCTGGGCATTGAGGTCCGCCGCCTGCCCTGGGAGGGCTACATCCAGGCCCTGGAGAGCGGGGACTTTGACCTGTATCTGGCGGAGACGAATCTGACCGCCGATTTCGACCTGCGGGCCATCATCGGGACAGACGGGGCCCTCAATTACGCGGACTGGTCCAACCTGATCACCGACCAGCTGCTTACAGAGCTGAATGCGGGCGTCGGGGACGCGGGGGTGGTGTACAGCCACCTGATGGACCAGGCGCTGTTTATCCCAATCTGCTTTAAAAACGGCAGCGTATTGACCCAGTGGGGGCGGGTATCGGGCCTGAATCCGGTGCGGGAGGACCCCTTTTATCAAATGGAGCATTGGACAATCAAATAGGGAGGAAAAATATGAGTGTTTACCGCTGTTATTCCATGAAGAGACCCCAATATGACGTAGAGAGCGCCGCCCTGCTGGAGCAGCTGCGGGGCCAGCTGGGGGTGCAGAGTCTGGAGGGGCTGTCCATCCTGCACCGCTACGATGTGGAGGGGGTGGACCCTGCGGTCTTTGCCCAGGCCAAGGGCATCGTCTTTTCCGAGCCCCAGGTGGACGCGGTGTTTGAGGAGAACCCGCCCCGGATGGAGGGCCCCTGCACTCCCCTGGCGGTGGAAGCCCTGCCGGGGCAGTTCGACCAGCGGGCGGACTCCGCCGCCCAGTGCATCCAGCTGATGGCCGGGGTGGAGCGGCCTTTGGCGGCTTACGCCAAGGTCTATATGCTCATGGGGACACTGTCCCCGGCGGACCTGGACAAAATCAGGGGGTACCTCATCAACCCCGTGGAGAGCCGGGAGGCATCCCTGGACAAGCCGGAGACCTTGGTCCGGGAGCACGCCGTCCCCGACCACGTGGACACGGTGGAGGGGTTCGTCTCCATGGACGGGGCAGCCCTGTCCGCCCTGCTGGAGCAGATGGGGCTGGCCATGGACCTGGACGATTTGAAGTTTTTGCAGGCCTATTTCCGGGACCGGGAGAAGCGGGACCCCACCGTCACCGAGGTCCGGGTGGTGGATACCTACTGGTCCGACCACTGCCGCCACACCACCTTCTCCACCCACCTGGAGGAGATTCAAATCGACGACCCCGCCGTCAAAGCGGCCTATGAGCGCTACTTAGCCGCCCGGGTGGAGGTCTACGGCGGGGAGAAAGCCGCCCAGCGGCCCCAGACCCTGATGGACATTGCCACCATCGGCACAAAGGTGCTGAAAAAGCGGGGGCTTCTCCCGGAGCTGGACGAGAGCGAGGAGATCAACGCCTGCTCCATCCACGTCCCCGCCCAGGTGAACGGGGAAACCCAGGACTGGCTGCTTATGTTCAAAAACGAGACCCATAACCACCCCACGGAAATCGAGCCCTTCGGCGGCGCGGCCACCTGCATCGGCGGCTGCATCCGGGATCCCCTCTCCGGCCGGGTGTACGTCCATCAGGCCATGCGCTTCACCGGCGCGGGGGACCCCCGCACCCCCTTTGACCAGACCCTGGAGGGCAAGCTCCCCCAGCGGAAGTTGTGCCAGACGGCGGCGGCTGGTTACTCCTCCTACGGAAATCAGATCGGTCTGGCCACCGGCCACGTGGCGGAGGTCTACCACGAGGGCTACGTGGCCAAGCGGCTGGAGTGCGGCGCGGTAGTGGGCGCGGCTCCGGCGGAGAACGTGCGCCGGGAACGGCCCGCCCCTGGGGATGTGGTCATACTGCTGGGCGGCCGCACCGGCCGGGACGGCATCGGCGGAGCCACCGGGTCCTCCAAGAGCCACAACCAGAAATCCCTGGCAACCATGGCCTCCGAGGTCCAGAAGGGCAACGCCCCGGAGGAACGCAAGCTCCAGCGGCTGTTCCGCAGCGGCGAGGTCACCCGGCTCATCAAGCGCTGCAATGATTTCGGGGCCGGCGGGGTTTCCGTGGCCATCGGCGAGCTGGCCGACGGGCTGGAAATCGACCTGGACGCGGTGCGCAAAAAGTACGACGGCCTGGATGGCACCGAGCTTGCCATCTCCGAGAGCCAGGAGCGCATGGCGGTGGTGGTTGCCCCGGAGGACGCGGAAGCGCTGATTGCCGCGGCGGAGCGGGAAAATCTGGAGGCATATCCGGTGGCGGTGGTCACCGAGACCCCCCGGATGGTGATGCGCTGGAAGGGACAGAAAATCGCCGACCTGAGCCGGGAATTTCTGAACACCAACGGCGCGGTGAAGCACGCCAGCGTCTATGTGGGCCAAAAGGACCGTTCCGCCTTTGGACAGGAGCCGTTTAAAACCCTGCGGGAGATGGCGTCCAGCCTCAAGTGCGCCTCCCGCCGGGGCTTGACCGAGCGGTTCGACGGCTCCATCGGCGCGGGGTCCGTCCTCATGCCCTTCGGCGGCAGGACCCAGTCTACCCCCGCCCAGGCAATGGCCGCGCTGCTGCCTGTTCTGCCCGGCCAGGAGACCGACCAGGCCAGCGTGATGGCCTGGGGCTGTGACCCGGATGCGCTGTCTGTGGACCCCTATGAGGGGGCCTATCAGGCCGTTACCAACTCCATTGCCAAGCTGGTGGCCGCCGGCGCGGACTATAAAAAAGTTTATCTGACCCTGCAGGAGTTCTTTGAAAAGCTCCGGAACGAGCCGGAACGCTGGGGCAAGCCAGCCGCCGCCCTTCTGGGCGCCCTGGACGCGCAGCTGGACTATGCCGCCGCCGCCATTGGCGGTAAGGACTCCATGTCCGGCTCCTTCCTGGACAAGGATGTGCCCCCCACGCTGATTTCCTTCGCCATCGCTCCCATAAAGTGCGGAGATGTGATTTCTCCTGAGTTTAAGGAGGCGGGGCATCCGGTATATCTCTTCAGCGGCGACGCTACAGCTGAGGGACAGAAAGCCGCCTGGCAGGAGTTTTACGCCCAGTGCCAGGCCGGCAAGGTGAAAGCGGCCTGGGCGGCGGAAAACGGCGCGGCTGAAGCGGTGATGAAGATGTCCTTTGGCAACCGAATCGGGTTTACCGACCAGGAAATTGAGCTGGCCTGGGATCTGCCGAACCCCGGCGACATTGTGGCCGAGCTTACCGAAGCGGTTCCGGAAAGTCCCTGGTATTTCCAAATCGGAAGCACCTCCTCCGCGCCTGTCATCACCATCGGGAACGACACCGCCCCCATTGACGAGCTTTTGAAGCTCAATGAGGGCGTGCTGGAGGAGGTCTACCCCACAAAAGCGGGGACCTCTGAGGCGGTACAGCCCATCTCCTGGGACAAGCGGTCCCCGGCGGTGTGCAAGCACAAAACCGCCCGCCCCAAGGCGGTGATCCCCGTGTTCCCCGGCACCAACTGCGAGTACGATACGGCCCGGGCCTGCGTCCGGGCGGGCATCGCCCCGGAGATTGTGGTGGTGCGCAACCTCACCGGCGATTTCCTGGCCCAGTCTGCCCAGGCTCTGGAGCGGGCCATTCGGGGGGCGCAGATGGTGGTTCTCCCCGGAGGCTTCTCCGGCGGCGACGAGCCGGAGGGCTCCGGCAAGTTCATTGCCTCCTTCCTCCGCAGCCCCGCCCTGTCGGACGCGATTATGGACCTGCTGAAAAACCGGGACGGCCTGATGCTGGGCATCTGCAACGGCTTCCAGGCCCTGGTAAAGCTGGGGCTGGTTCCCTTCGGGGAGATTCGCCCCATGGACGAGAGCTGTCCCACCCTGACCTACAACCTGATTGGCCGGCACCAGAGCCGCTATGTCACCACCCGGGTGGCCAGCGTCCAGTCCCCCTGGATGCTCAAAAGCCAGGTGGGCGACCTGCACACCATCCCCATCTCCCACGGAGAGGGCCGTTTTGTGGGGCCTCAGGCGGTGATTGACGGACTGATTGCCAACGGACAGGCGGCAACCCAGTACGTGGACGAGTCCGGCTGCCCTTCCCTGGACATTTTGGCCAACCCCAACGGCTCTCTGGAGGCTATTGAGGGTATTTTCTCTCCGGATGGCCGGGTCTTTGGCAAAATGGGCCACTCTGAGCGCCGGGGGGAGTTCGTGGCGAAAAATATCCCCGGCAACAAGCATCAGCCGCTGTTTGAGAGCGGCGCGGAGTATTTCCGCTAAAGCGCAGACCGCACAAAGGGCCGCAGCTCCAAGCAGAGCTGCGGCCCATTTCAGTGTCTGATTTGTTGTTAACGCAGTACCGCGCCCAACTGGGCTTTCAGCGCGTCCAGAATGGCCTGCACGTCCGCGTCGGCCTCCTCCGCGGTGAGGGACCGGTCATCTGCCCGGAGGGTCAGGCTGAAGGCCACCGACTTCTTGCCCTCGTCGATTCCCTTGCCCCGGTATACGTCAAACAGCTTCACGTCCTTCAAAAGCCCCTTGGCTCCCTTCCGGATGCAGGCCTCCAGCGCGCCCACCGTGACCTCCTCGGCGCACACCACGGCGATATCCCGGGCCACGGAGGGGAACTTGGGCAGGGGCACATACTCCACGCCCTCGCCCTGGGCCTGCATCAGCTCGTCAAAGGAAAGCTCCGCACAGTACAGCTCCGCGTCCACGCCGAAATTCTTTGCCGCCAGGGGGTGGACCTGGCCCAGACAGCCGATGCAGTCCGTGCCGCTCCAGACCGTGGCACAGCGGCCAGGGTGGTAAGAAGGATTCTCCCCCTCCGCCTCAAAGCGGACCTCCTTGGCCCGGATGTCCTTCAAAATGGCCTCCACAGCCCCCTTGAGCCGGTAGAAGTCCATCTGCTCCCCGTACGCGCCCAGGGTAAGCACCTTGCTCTCATTGGCCAGGCCGTCCTCCCCGCCGGGCATATACACGCGGCCCAGCTCGTACAGCTTCACGTTCTTGTTCCGGTAATTGTAGTTCCGGGCCAGGATATCCAGCATGGAGGGCAGGGTGGTCGTGCGCATAATGGAGGTGTCCTCCCCCAGGGGGTTCAAAATCTTGAAGGATTTTCGATGGAAATCCTCCTCCGGCCAGCGAATCTTGTCGTAGTAGGTGGGCGAAATGAACGAGTAGGTGATGATCTCGTTATATCCGCAGGCCCGGCACACCCGGCCCAAGGACTGCTCCAGCTTCTGTTCCGGGGAGTAGCCGCCCAGGGTGGTCTGGCCCCGCATCAGGGTGGTGGGGATATTGTTGTAGCCGAAGAACCGGGCCACTTCCTCCGCCAGGTCCGCCATTTCCTTCACGTCGCCCCGCCAGGAGGGCACCTGAATCATGCCCCGCTCCTGGGTGGTGGTGAAGCCCAGCTTCTGAAGGATGGTGTACATCACGTTTTCCGCCACATCGGTGCCCAGCAGGGCGTTGATCTTGTCCGGCTCCACCTTCAAAACTGTGGGCTGGGGCACATAGTTCAGAATGTCGATTACCCCGTCCAGCACCTCGCCGGCCCCCAGCAGCTCCACCAGCTCACAGGCCCGGTCCACGGCGGGGAGGGTGTTTAAAATATCCAACCCCTTCTCAAACTTGGCGGAGGCCTCCGTGCGCATTCCCAGGGCCAGGGCAGTCTTACGGATGGTGGTGCCGTCGAAGTTGGCCGACTCAAAGACCACATCCACCGTGTCCTCCACGATTTCGGAGTTCAATCCGCCCATGATGCCCGCCAGGCCCACCGCGCGGGTGTCGTCGGCAATGACCAGCATATTGGAATTCAGCTTGCGGACGCTGCCGTCCAGGGTGGTCAGTTCCTCGCCGTCTTTGGCGCGGCGGACAATGATCTTTCCGCCCTTCACATAGCGGTAGTCAAAGGCGTGCATAGGCTGGCCGTACTCCAGCATGACATAATTGGTGATATCCACAATGTTGTTGATGGGCCGTACGCCCATGGCCCGCAGCCGCTCCCGCATCCACTTGGGGGAGGGCGCGATCTTCACGTTGCGGACCATCCGGGCGGTGTACCGGGGGCACAGCTCCGGATCGGGGGTCTCCACGTCCAGAAGCTCCGGCAGGACTCCGGCCCCGCCCCCCTTCACCTCCGGCTGGTGGAAACAGCAGGGCTTATCAAAGGTGGCGGCGGCCTCCCGCGCCAGGCCGATCACGCTGAGGCAGTCGGGGCGGTTGGGGGTGATCTCGAACTCCACCACATGGTCGTCCAGGCCGGTGATGGCTTTGATGTCGTCGCCGGGCTTGCAGTCCTCCTGGAGGACGAAAATGCCGTCCGGGATGCAGTGGGGGAACTCCTTCTGCTCGGCGTGGAGGTCCGCCAGGGTGCAGATGGCGCGGGTTTTGGTATTATAAGCCACCAGGTCCATGGAGTGGATGTTCTGGCATTCTGTCTCCACCGTAGTGCCCACAGGGGAGCCGTCCTCCGCCCAGACCAGGGCCACAGACCAGCGGCCATCCCCCAGGGACTTCACCTCACCCGCTCCGGCGGCTACTACGGGGCCAAAAATCTTGTGCCCCAGCTGAATATCCGCCGGAATGGAGGGCTTTTCCGGGTCCAGGGGCTTGTAGTCGTTCAGCAAAGCGGCGGCGGTGATGACCCCATAGGGGAAATCCCGCTCGTCCAGGCCCAGCTCCTTCAGGGAGCACAGCATCCCGTTGGACAGCACCCCCCGCAGCTTGCCCTTTTCAATCTTCTTGCCCCCGGGGAGGGTGGATTTGTGCAGGGCCGCGGGCACCAGATCGCCCGTATGGATATTCCAGGCCCCGGTGACGATCTGGACCGGCTCCGGCTGGCCCACATCCACCTGGCATACCCACATGTGGTCGGAATCCGAGTGGCGCTCCATGGCCTGGATGCGGCCCACCACCACGTTGGAAATTTCTTCGCCCAGGTTGTGGGTCAGCTCCACCTTGGAGCCGGACAGGGTCATGGCTTCTGCGAACTCTTTGTCGCCGGCATCAATGGAGACGAACTCACTGAGCCATTTTCTGCTTAAATTCATATCGAAAACTCCTTACTTTTATTTAAAATCCAACAGGTCATACCCAAGCAATAGACCGCCCCCAGCCCCCAGGCCAGAGGATTGGTCAGGCAGATCAGCGCGAACGAGGCCAGCTGCGCCGCCGCCAGTCCGCCCAGACTGCGCCCCACAAGCTCTCCGATGCCGGAGATGACCGCCAGCAGGCTCTTGCCCAGTCCTTGCAGGGTGTTGCGGAAAATCATAAGAGAACCGTGAATGAAAAACAGGGGGCTTATCAGGGTCAGGTACTGGATGGCCCCCTGGGCCACCGGGCTGACGGACTCCCCCAGCACCAGCGTAGTCAGGGGTGCTTTCAGCAGGAAAATCACCAGCCACGCCGTCCCGCAGTAGACGTACTGCAATAAAAGCCCCCAGCGGATGCCCGCCCGGATGCGGTCCATCCGGCCTGCGCCGCAGTTCTGACCGGTATAGGTGGCCATTGCCATACCCACGCTCTCCATGGGGAGGGTGAACATCTGCCGGATCTTCTCCCCCGCTGTCTGGGCGGCCACCGCCGTTTTGCCCAGGGTATTGATTCCCCCCTGCATCACCACCGCGCCGATGGCGGACACGGAGTACTCCAGCCCCATAGGGAGGCCCACCGCACATAACCGGCCCATACAGACCAGAGACGGGGCAGGCCGGGGTCCTCCCCGCTCCATGACTCCGGCCCGGAAAAAGTACCAGAGGCTGTTCAGTACGCCGCTGAGGAGCTGGCTGAGGACAGTGGCCCAGGCCGCGCCCGCCACGCCCCCGTGGAGAGGAACAATGAACAGGCAGTCCAGAGCGATATTCACTATACTGGACAGCAGCAGGAAATAAAAGGGCCGCTGGGAGTCCCCCACCGCCCGGAGGGCATTGGCGGAATAGTTGTAGAGTACGGTGGCCGGGAGGCCCAGAAACAAAATCTGCACATAGGCCGCCGCCAGGGGCAGCAGCTCCTCCGGGGTCTGGATCAGCCGCAGCAGGGGCTTTGTCAGCAAAATGGTGACCGCCGCCAGAAGAAAGCTGATTCCCGCGCATAAATACGCGCCGTTCCAAAAGAAGCGCTGCAAGCCCTCCCGGTCCTTTGCGCCGAACCCCTGGGCCAGCACGATGCCGAAGCCCACGCACAGGCCCTGGACAAAGCCCATGATCAGAAAATGCAGAGAATAGGTTACGCCTACCGCCCCCAGCGCGTCCGTCCCCAGGAAGCGGCCCACCAGCACGGTGTCCACAAAGCTGTAAAGCTGCTGAAACACTGTGCCGAACACCAGGGGGAGGGCGAAGAAAAATAGCTGCTTCAGGGGATGGCCCTGGGTCAGCTCCATCAGAACTGCTCCAGGAAGCGCACGTCGTTCTCAAAAATCAGACGCAGGTCGGAGATTTTGAACCGGCGCATCGCAGTGCGCTCCAGGCCCATGCCGAAGGCCCAGCCGGACCAGACCTCCGGGTCGATGCCGGACATACGCAGCACGTTGGGGTGGATCATGCCGGCCCCTAAAATCTCAATCCAGCCCTCCCCCTTACAGGTGGGGCAGCCCGCGCCGCCGCACTTGTGGCACTGCACGTCCATCT
>CAJUPG010000025.1 GCA_910588455.1 uncultured Oscillospiraceae bacterium | reverse complement strand
GGCTTCTCCTTCTGGCGGTAGTCCTCCACCTCCATCACGATGGGGTAGCGGATGTAGTCGGAGTATTTTTTGATTAAGGACTGCAATCTGCCCCGCTCCAAATACTGGCCGTAATCCTCCTCCTCGGCGTTCTCCTTGATGTGCATGATGACGTCGGTGCCGGGGGTCTCCTTTTCACAGGGGGTGATGGTGTAGCCGTCGGTGCCGGAGGACTGCCACAGATAGGCCTCCTCGCTGCCCCAGGCCCGGGAGACAACCTTCACGTCGTCGGCCACCATAAAGGCGGAGTAGAAGCCCACGCCGAACTGGCCGATCACGTCCACATCGTCCTTTTTCTCCCCCAGCTCCTGCTTGAACTGGAGGGAACCGCTTTTGGCGATAACGCCCAGGTTGCTCTCCAGCTCCTCCCGGGTCATGCCCACGCCGTTGTCGGAGACGGTGAGGGTGCGGGCGTCCTTGTCGGGAATGATCGTAATTTTCAAATCGCTCCGGCTGGCGGTGATGGAGCTGTCCGTCAGGGAGCGGTAGGCCAGCTTGTCCTCTGCGTCACTGGCATTGGAGATGAGCTCCCGGAGAAAAATCTCCTTGTGGGTGTAGATGGAGTTAATCATTAAGTCCATCAAACGCTTGGATTCCGCCTGAAACTGTTTCTTTTCCATGGTTTCGATTCCTCCTGCTTTATCTGAATTTTGTCTAAAAAACATAGCGTTAGCACTCTACAGAAAAGAGTGCTAACGCTATGATAGCGCGTCCCGCAGTAAAATGCAAGACCTGTTTACAATTTGTTTACAGATTTTCCGAATTAAAATTCAAACTCCGCCACCAGTTCCCCGGTCTCCGGGTCGTAATAGGCGGCGTGCGTCTCCATGTCGGAGATTTGGATCAGGCCTTCCTCCACCCAGACCCAATCCCCCTCTTCCATCGGGAGGGCACACAGCGCCGCGCCGTTCCAGCTGTAGACACGGACCTCCCCCGCGTCCAGGTCCTCCACGGTAAAATAAATCGTCTGCCACTCCCGGCTTTCGCCCCACGCGCTCAAATCCCCGGTCTGGACCGGGACAAGCTCCTGTCCGTCCAGGGAAAATACGCCGCCGGTCCGCTTTTCACTGTCCAGATTTCGCTCCGTTACAATAATGCGGATCTCTCCGTCCCGCTCCACGCGCCGGGCCCACCAATCCGCCGCGTAGGGCATGGAGAAGGTGTACCGGGTTTTCTCCCCGGTTGTTTTGTCCTCCCGGGTAATCCATGCGGTATCGCTGAGTTCTTCCAGCCAGCTGGACCATGTCACATCCTCCTGAAGGCGTTCCC
Organism: uncultured Oscillospiraceae bacterium; assembly: GCA_910588455.1. Classification (GTDB taxonomy): domain Bacteria; phylum Bacillota; class Clostridia; order Oscillospirales; family Oscillospiraceae; genus Lawsonibacter. The sequence goes on along the minus strand of CAJUPG010000025.1, from coordinate 22,289 downwards.
ACTGGAACTCGTTCCACTCCTCCGAGGACATAGTCGTAATTTCATATGTCTCCAAATCCAGCAAAACCGCCCGCCGGTCGGAAAAATCCCGGCTCCCCAAAAACAGCTTTTCTCCCGTCCACTGGGCGGTCTCATAGGCGTCGCCGGTGAACCAGGGGAAGCTAGTCCCGCTGTCCAGCTGCAATTCCTCCCGGGTCCAGTGCTTCAGCTCCACGCCCTCACTGGCGTCCAGCAGCACAAATTCCTGATCTTGGTTTTTCCCCGCAAAAATGCCGTAAGGCGTTCTGGTACAGCCGGTATAGATGTAGTCGCTGCTCCAGCTGTAATCCACCGCCGCCAGCGCCATCATGCCACCCACATCCGGCCAATTGGGGTCCGGTCCGGGCAGGGTCATTGCCCAAAAAGGCGTTTCGCCGCTGTACCGCTTGACGATGGAGGCGCACACCGGCTCTGTAATCACCTGCCCTTTGTTGGTCATCAGGCCGTACCGGTCCTTCCCGCCCATGTAGGGGACCAACTGCTCCACCGGCTCCGCAAAGGTGAACTCCCTCACCAGTTCCCCGGTCTCCGGGTCGTAATAAGCCGCGCGGGTCGTGTAGTCCGTAATTTGGATCAAGCTCCCGTTCATTACAACATAATCCTCTGCCGTTAAGGGGAGGGTAAATTTTAAATTACCGTCCCAGTCGTAGATTTTGGCAGTTTTCTCCTGGGGGTTCCTCACACAAATGCTTCGGTTAGGCCTGTCGTAGAAACCCAGGCCCTGCACTTCTCCGTCCTGCACCGGAATGATTTCCTCTCCCTCAATGCTGTACACCGCGCAGCACGCTCCGCTGATCTCCCGCACATGCACCCGGGGTACGCCCTCTTCTTTTGTATACACACTGGCGGTAAATGTTCCAATTACGGACTGAAACTGGGTTTCCTCCGTCTTGCCTTGGATGTTGTGAATCACCGTAACCGTCTGGTCATCCACATCGGTCTCCCACTCCAAGGGCTGGGTCATGCGCTTGCTCTGGATGCTTTTCCACTCCTCCACAGAGATCGTGCTCATCTCGTCCGTCTCCAGGTCCAGCATCATGGCCTTTTCGTCATACATGCCCAAAAACAGCTTCTCTCCTATCCACTGTGCGGTTTCGTAGGCATCGCCGATAATCCAGCGGAATTCTGCGGGATTTTCGATCCCCAGCGCCTCCCAGGTCCAGGTCTTGCGCTCGCTGCCGTCCTCCGGGTCCAGCAGGAACGCCCCCGCGTCGTTGCCCACGAAAAGACCGTGGGGCGTAGCGGTACAACCGTGGTAGATGAAATCCGTGTGCCAGCTGCCGTTTTCGGCGTACAGGGCTACAAACTGCTGGTTTTCCGGCCAGCCCGGCCCCTGCTTGCACAGCACCCACACGGGCACAATGTTCCTCTCCTCCCAGCACGCTCCGCTATACTCGGCCAAATACAGCGAACTGCACTCGGCCTCTGTGACAATCTCCCCCTCCGTGGTCATGAGACCATACATCTGATAGGGGTACTCTTGGCTTACCGCGCCCACGTAGGGCGTCAGGACCACGGCCTTCTCCTCTGTCTCCTCCTCCGGGACGCTCCCCCCCGGGGCCGGCTCCACCGGAGCCGGGGCGGCGGAACAGCCCGCCAGCAGGGCCAGCAGCAAAACAACGGAAAAAATTCGTTTCATAACAAATGGGAGCCTCCTTTCTCTGACTCTGAGAACAGGATACTCCCATTTTTCAAAATAGTCGTTGCAAATCAGTTTCAAATGGCTACAAAAGAGTTACAGCCCGTTTTGACCTTTTTCGTTGGTCCAAGCCTCTATAATAGACGGTGCCGGGAGGGAGCGCCATGACCGTAATCTACATAGACACCCTGTTTCTCCTCAACGCCATTGTGGACTACCTGCTGCTGCTGGCCAGTGCCAAGGTAGCGGGGGAGCCCCTGCGCCGGGGGCGTTTCGCCCTGGGGGCCGTTTTTGGGGGGCTGTATGCCTGCGCCCTCTTTCTGCCCGGGCTGGGTTTTCTCGCCCGGCCCCTGTGCCGGGTGGCGGCGGCGGTTTTGATGGTACTGGCCGCCTTCTGGGGGACCCGCCGGCTGCTGCGTCAGACCCTGCTGTTCTTCTGCCTGTCCTTCGCCCTCAGCGGCGGGATCATGGCCGTCAGCCTGCTGGGCCGGCAGGGGCTGAGTCTGGAGGGCGGGGTGATCTACTCCGGCATGGACCTGAAAATTGTCCTGCTGTCGGCGGCGGGCTGTTACGCCGTGCTCACCCTGCTGTTCAAAAAGTGGGCCCGGCACACCCGGGCCGCCGGGGAGCTTCTGCCCGTCACCCTCTTTTTGGGGGACAAATCCGTCTCATTTCTGGCCCTGCTGGACACAGGCGCCACTCTGTCCGACCCCATCAGCGGCCGTCCGGTGCTGGTGGCCCAGCGGGAGTGCGCCGCCCCTCTGCTGCCGGACGGCCTGCTGCCCCACTGCCTGGACGACCCGGCGGGCTTTCTGGCCGGGCTGGACCGGGAGGACTGGCGGAGCCGGTTCCGGCTTCTCCCCTACCGGGCGGTGGGGGTGGAGCACAGTATGCTGCTGGCCCTGCGGGTGGACGGGGCCCGGGTAAATGGCCGGGATTGGGGGCCCTCTCTGGTCGCCCTGTCCCCGGGGCCCGTCTCCGACGGGGGCAGGTATTCGGCGCTGGTGGGGGCGGAATGACCCCCGTTTTATTCAGGAAAGGAAGAATCTAGCTATGCTCGGGAATTTTTATTGGACGCTTAAATATCGCCTGGACCAGCTGCTGATGAAACTGGGGCTCTTGCAGCCGGACAAAATCATGTACATCGGCGGCAGCGACACCCTCCCCGCTCCCCTCCCCCGGGAGGAGGAGGCCAGGCTCATCGCCCGCATGGAGGAGGGGGACCCCCAGGTCCGGAACCAGCTGATCGAGCACAATCTGCGTCTGGTGGTCTATATTGCCCGGCGGTTTGAGAACACGGGCATCAACATTGAGGATCTGATCTCCATCGGCACCATCGGCCTGATTAAAGCCGTGGGGACCTACCAGCCCGCCAAGAGCATCAAGCTGGCCACCTACGCCAGCCGGTGCATCGAGAACGAGATTCTGATGTATCTGCGCAAAATTTCCTCCCAAAAGACGGAGCTGTCCTTTGACGAGCCCCTGAACACCGACTGGGACGGCAACGAGCTGCTTTTGTCCGACGTGCTGGGGACGGAGAGCGATCTGGTGATGAAGCCCATTGAGGCGGACGTGGACCGGCAGCTGCTGCGTCAGGCCATGTCCCGGCTGGAGCCCCGGGAGCGGCACATCATTACCATGCGCTTCGGCCTGGACGGGGGCCAGGAGCGTACCCAAAAGGAGGTGGCCGACCAGCTGGGCATCTCCCAGTCCTACATCTCCCGGCTGGAAAAACGGATCATTGCCCGGCTCAAGAAGGAGATTCTGAAGATGATGTAGCTTTGCGGCGCAGGAAGGAGAACTTGGTCTCCGAGCACACCACCGCGATAAAAATCAGCACAAAGCCAATCACCAGCCGCACGGTAACCGGGTCGCCGTAGAAGATGACCGAAGAAATCACCCCGAACACCGACTCCAGGGACAAAATCACCGCCGCCGAAGAGGGATCGGAATAGATCTGACCCACGTTCTGGAACAGCAGAGCCACCGCTGTGGCCATCACGCACAGGTAGACCAGGGGCAGCACCACCTCCGGCCGGGTGAAGGCCTGGGAGGGGAAGGTCTGGGTGGCAAAGCCCAGAATCCAGGCGTAGAGGGCGGCAAAGGCGAACTGAAAGACGGTGATAATATAGATGTCCTTACCTGCGGCGAATTTCTCCACGGAGACGATATGGGAGGCATAAAAAAGGGCGCACACCAGCGTAAGCAGATCGCCGGGGTTGATGGTCAACTCCTCCGTCAGAGAGACCAGCCCCACCCCGGACACACAGAGCACGGCCGCCAGGATATTCCAGCGGTCGGGCTTCTTTTTTACCACCGCCCAGGTCAAAAAGGGGACGATTACGCAGTAGACGGCGGTCAAAAAGGCGTTTTTGGAGGGGGTGGTCATGCTCAGGCCGAAGGTCTGGATGGTGTAGGCCAGAAAAAGGCACCCGCCGATTATCGCCCCCCGCCACAGATAATCAGGGGTGAAATTTTTCCACTTCTTCCAGAAAAACAGGGCCAGCAGCACGGCGCCCGCTGTGAACCGGATGGCCAGCAGGAAATACACCGGCAGGGCATCCAAAGCGTTTTTCATGATGAAAAACGAGGTGCCCCAGATCAGCGCGGCGGCAAAGAGCATGGGTTTTGCAAGCAGTTTCATATTCATCGAAAATTTCTCCTCAAAACAACGTTTCCTGGGAATTATAGCACATAGAACGGGCTTTTGTAAATCTTCGATTTTTGGAGACTTCGGCGATTTTAATTTTCGTATCAAAAATTCCTCTTGCATACACACACCGTATTGTGGTATAATACCACCAGCCAAGAAAACCTATGATGGCCAATATCTACACGCAAAATGAATCCCCGGAGAGGTGCCGCTCTCCGGGGATTCTTTTGTGCTTACTTGCCCTTGCCGTATCGGTTAAGCCACTTGCTTACGTAGTTGCCGACTACGCTTGCTGCAACCGACACAAGAAAACCTAAAAACATACTTTGCAGCAAACCCATTTTCCAGATTGCAGTTTCCCCAAAACCGTGATAGAATAGCAAAAATGCCAATTTGAGGAGGCGCACGCTGCGTATGGATTATTTTCACCTGCAAACCGGCCGGGATGCCCTGCTGGCCCAGTCCAGTCTGGCCCTGGCCCACCTGGGGGACAGCGTTTTTGAGGTGATGGTCCGCTCCTGGCTGTGCCTGAAGGGGCCCTCCAACGTGAAAAAGCTGCACAAGGCCACCGTGGGCTGCGTGTCCGCCCCCGCCCAGGCGGCTATGGCCCAAAAAATCCTCCCCCTGCTCACCCAGGAGGAGGCGGACGTCTTCCGCCGGGGCCGCAACACCGCCCCCCACTCCGTCCCCAAGGCCGCCAGCCGGGAGGAGTATCAAACCGCCACCGCCCTGGAGGCCCTGTTCGGCTGGCTCTACCTCCAGGGGGAGACCCAGCGGCTCAACCAGCTGTTTTCCGCAATGATGGAGGAATAAACAATGCCCTTAGACGCTCTGTGCCTGTCCGGCGTGGTCCACGAGCTCTCCACCGCCCTGACCGGCTCTAAAATCGACAAAATCTATCAGCCCAGCCGCTACGAGATGATCTTCGCCCTCCGGGGGGCGGGGAAAAACGTCCGCCTGCTGCTGTCCGCCAACCCCACCCACCCCCGGCTCCACCTCACCGAGCTTTCGCGGGAAAACCCCGACGTCCCCCCTATGTTCTGTATGCTTCTGCGCAAGCACCTCACCGGGGCCCGGCTGCTGGAGATGCGCCAGGTCCCCCTGGAGCGGGTGGTGGAGCTGCGGCTGGAGGCCCTCAGCGAACTGGGAGACCGGGTGGAGCGCCGTCTGGTGCTGGAGGCCATCGGCCGGCGGGCCAACCTGCTTCTGCTGGATGAGGACGGCCGGATTCTGGACTGCATCCGCCGGGTGGACGCGGATCTGACCCAGGAGCGGGTCCTTCTGCCGGGGATGCTCTACCGCCTGCCCCCCGTTCAGGACAAGCAGGACCCCGCCGCCCTGGACCGGGAGGCTCTGGAAACCCTTCTGGCCCAAGCCCCGGAGGAGGCCCAGGCGGACAAGTGGCTGCTGGACGTCTTTCGGGGGCTGTCCCCCCTGGTGTGCCGGGAGCTGGCCCTCCGGGCCGGAGGGGCCACCGATGTGCGGCTGTGCCAGATGCCAAACAGGTCCCGCCTGCTGGATGAGCTGGAAGGGCTGCTGGAGCAGGTGCGGGCACATCAATACACCCCCGTGGTACTCTGCCAGAAGGGCAAGCCCTTCGATTTCACCTTTTTCCCGGCGGCCCAATATGGGGAGGACTGCAAAATATTCCCCACCTTCTCCCAGCTGCTGGACGGCTTCTATGAGAGCCGGGAGGCCCAGGAGCGGGTGAAGCAGCGGGGCCAGGACCTGATCCGGGCGGTGACCAACGCCCGGGACCGGACCGCCCGGAAAATCGGACTCCAGGAACAGGAGCTGGCGGCCACCCGGAACCGGGACCGCCTGCGGGAATTGGGAGACATTATCACCGCCAGCCTGCACCAGCTGGAGCGGGGAATGGCCTGCCTGCGGACGGCGGATTTCTACGACCCGGAGGGCAAAGAGGTGGAGATTAAGCTGGACCCCCTCCTTACCCCCCAGCAGAACGCCGCAAAATACTATAAGGACTATAACAAGGCCAAAACCGCCGAAAAAATGCTGCACATTCAGCTGGAAAAGGGCCGGCGGGAGCTGGATTATTTGAACAGCGTTTTAGAGACCCTGTCCCTGGCGGAAGGGGAACGGGATTTGCAGGAGATCCGCCAGGAGCTGACGGACACGGGCTATCTGCGCCGCGCCTCCAAGGCCAGGGGCCGGGAGAAGCGCGCGGCGGGCAGGCCTATGGAGTTCCGCTCCTCCGCCGGGCTGCGGATTTCCGTGGGGAAAAACAACACCCAAAACGATTTGCTCACCACAAAGCTGGCCTTTAAGAGCGACATCTGGTTCCACACCCAGAAAATCCACGGCTCCCACGTGATCCTGTGGACGGAGGGGGGACAGCCGGACTTGCAGTCCCTCAACGAAGCGGCCAGTCTGGCGGCCTGGTTCTCCCAGGGGCGGGACAGCGACCGGGTGCCCGTGGACTATACCCCGGTCAAATACGTGAAAAAGCCCGCCGGGGCCCGGCCGGGAATGGTGATCTACACCACCTATGAAACCGCCTGGGTCAAGCCGGACGGGGAGCTGGCCAAACGGCTGCGGGTGAAATAAAAGGAGGTCCGCCTTGAATCTGTTTGCCTATTTTCTGCGCACCGCCGCCTTTCTCACTCTGGCGCTGTATCCCATCTCCCTGTTTTTTAACCTGCTTCAGCCCGACCGGCGGGTGAACAGCCTGTGCTTTCTTCTGGGGGTGATTTTCTGGGGCTATTACCTGAGCATCGCTTCGATCCCGGGCAAATTCTCCCTCACCCCCTTTCTGTTCGGTACGCTGCTGTTTTTCACCGGACTTATTGGATGGAACAAGGGGCGGAAAAAATAAAAATCCAGCCCGGCGGCAATGTGGGATTCGGGACGATGGAACACACATATCCCCTTGCCGCTCCATCTGGTCGGTTCGTCCAGAACAGGGTAAATTTGCCGTGTTATAATCGGGCTGACAAATCCGATATGGGGTATGCCCAGCGGTACTTTACTGATCGGAGTGATTGTGCATCTGCTGACGGAAGCTGGATCACGGATCCTCTGGTACAGATTTATACCGGGAATATTCACTGCAACTATGCCCACAGCTTTCTGACACAGTGGACATATATCCCTTCGGAAGCAGGTTCGCCAGAAAGGGCTTACGAGGAAATAGCTCCCTATATTTTGGAGTGCGGCGCTCAGGAGAGCTTGAAGGCAGTGCGGCCTTTGCGGAATGAGTAAGATAAAACAGTGTTTGAGAATAAGACAATTTTACTGTGCCTCCCTATTTTTGCAGGAGGTCTATTGTAATGGGAAAATTGTTTGACACTTTTTCCATCTCGCGGTTTGGTGATGCTGTTGGTTTCTTGAAAGACTATCAATCCCGTTATGATATTATTTTCATGGACATCAAAATGCCTGGCATGGATGGAATGTCTGCCGCAGAGCAGCTTCGGCGGGTGGATCCAGCAACCATGCTGATTTTTGTTACCAGCATGGTGCAGTATGCTGTTCAAGGCTATGAGGTCAGTGCCTTTGATTTTATTGTTAAGCCAATCAACTCCACCGCCTTTACCATGAAAATGAAGCGGGCCATGCGCGCCCTCAAGTTAAGCCGGGGAAGCGAGTTGACCTTAAATGTCAATGGCGTGACCCATGTACTCCCTACCTCGGTCATCCAATATATCGAAGTAATGAATCACAGCCTGACATACCATACGGAGCGGGGGATCTTTTCTGTCCGAGGTAAACTGGCTGCGGTAGAGCAGAATCTCCCGGCAGAAGCGTTCTTTCGATGCAGCATATCCTATCTTATCAACCTGCGGTATGTAACTCAGTTTACCGGGGAACAGGTGTGCGTGGCCGGGGAATGGCTGCGGGTGAGCCGGTCAAAAAAGCGGGAGCTGGCCACGGCAGTGGCCGCCTATCTGGGCCGAGGAGGATAGCTTGTGATTAATGGACTGCATAGCTATAAGCTGCTCTTTATGGTGCAGCTTTTGGTGGGTGAAGCTGTTTTCCTGTACCATCTGGAACGTAAGCAGAATTTTCGTCTGCGTGCAATGCTCTGCGCCGCTGCGCTGCTGGCTGCGGCCGCGCTGTTTCCAATCCCATGGGAAAACGCTTGGTATGTGTCTTTTTTGTTTTTGTCCCTGTTTCTGCTCACACTGCTGGCGCTGCTCTTCTGCTTTGACGAGCCTTTTGGCAATTTGCTGTTCTGCGCTGTGGCAGGGTACACCGTGCAGCACTTAGCGTACCTTGTCTATACTACTTTTAATGATATTACGCAGTTCAGTGCAATTTTCGGAAGCTTTGTACAGCCATATGCAGCCGAATCGACCGCATTGAGCGACTGGGCCTGGCTCAGTATCGTGATATATGCAGATGCCTATTTCATGATCTACTATGGGGCCTTTGATCTATTGGACGCAAAGCTGAAGGCGAATCATAACCTGCGTTTGGGCCGGAACAGCATTGTGGGTTTGTCCGGGCTGCTGATTGCGGCAGACGTGATCTTCAATATGGTAACGAATTATTACACGGTGGGCAACAGGGTATCTCTGCTGTTGGAACGAAGCTATAATATTTTGGTATGCGCACTTATTTTGGCATTATTAAATAACCAGCTTTCTCAGCGAGAGCTGAAGGACGAACTGGCTGGAGTGCGCTATGTGGTGGAGCAGGGGAAACGGCAGTATGAATTGGCAAAAAAGAGTGTGGATCTTATCAACATAAAATATCATGATCTGCGTCATCACAGTAAGCAGCTTGCTCTGCAGGAGTATGGCGAAGAACTGACAGAATTGAACCAGACGCTGGACCAGTATGCCGCTTTGGTCAAAACAGGCAGCGAAGTGCTGGATGTGATCCTGACAGAAAAGACATTAGCCTGCCGGGAACAGGATACGCAACTCATGTGTATGGCAGACGGAAGGGGACTGGAGTTTGTTAAGACCCACCACTTGTATGCTTTACTGGGAAACGCGATCGACAATGCTATGGAAGCGGTACAGACACGTTCCATAGATGAAAGGGTCATCAGTTTTTCCCTGAAGCGTCAAGGTAAATTCGTGCATATCCACGTCGAGAATCCCTGTGCGGGCACTGTGACGCTGCGGGAGGGGCTGCCCGTTACAACAAAAGGGGATCAAGACTACCATGGTTTTGGAATGCTCAGCATGAAAACGGTAGCGGAACAGTATGGCGGCGGGTTATCTGTACAGGCGGGAGACGGGATATTTTGCCTGGATATCGTGCTGTCTGCGTCTACAGACGAGAACGAATAACCAACTACGTCTTCTGACGTGCAAAGTACGACAAACCTATGGACATATATAACAAAATTTTGTAGCATTATGGACATAACGGGACAGACCAGTGGAGCGGGCCCCTCCGCTGGCGTTTCCCCGATATGTCCATGATTTTTTGAGAGGAGAAAATGAGATGAAAGCGAGACACATCCTGCGCACTACCATCCCCAGCATCCTCATCGTCCTCACCCTGGTGGTGGCTATCGTGGCTAATGTAATGATCCCACCCAATAAAAATGCCATCAACGGCTTCTTGGGCGATGCTGGCACAACGACAATCAAACAGCCTTCAGCATACAATGATACCCTTGATCTTCAATACAACAAGGCCAACTTCACAGCTGAAGAGATGCCTGCCATTAAGCAGGCTCTTAATGAAGAAATTATGGGCGAGGGTGCAGTTCTGCTGAAAAACGACGGGTTGATGCCCTTCAACAAAAATACGACCTTCAGCTTTTTCGGCAGTTCCTCCTCCAAGCTCATCGGCAACAGTCTGTATGATATTATGGTCCAGTTTGGGTTCCCCAATCCGGACCCTGGCCTGAACTTGCGTGTGGCGTTCCAGGAGCGGGGCTTTGCCGTAAATGAGACCTTATGGGATTTCTATGCTAAGGGGAATGGCAGCAAATATGGCCTGGGTCCCGGTTCCGTCAACTTTGGCGATGGTGAGGACTTCTCCATCAACGAATGCCCTTTGGATGTGCTGAAAAAGGAGTCCGGCCTGCTGGAAAGTGCGAAGGACACTGTACCTGTATTCGTTTGGAGCCGAAAGGTGGGCGAGGGCCGGGATATGCCTCGTTCCATGTATAACCACACCAGCAATCCTGACGACCAATCCAAAAGCTATCTGGAACCAGACAGCACGGAATTAGAGCTTCTGCAGTACCTGAACGATAATTTTGATAATGTAGTGCTGCTGGTGAACAGTTCCGCCGCTATGGAGCTGGGATGGGTGGAACAGTTCCCCAGCATCAAGTCCGTTCTCTGTATGCCCAGTGCGGGCAACTTTGGTATGTACGCTGTAGCAGATATTTTTGCAGGTGATATCAACCCATCCGGCAAGACGGTGGACACCTTTGCATATGATGCAGCCAGTGCCCCTGCCGCGGCGAACTACGGCGACTTCCAGTACAGCACCGAGAGCGGTGAGATGACCAAGTACAACTATCTGGTCTATAAGGAAGGAATCTATGTAGGCTATCGCTACTACGAGACCCGGTATGAGGATGTGGTGCTGGGTCAGGGTAACGCCGGGAACTTCGACTACAGCTCTACCGTGTGTTATCCCTTCGGCTACGGTCTGAGCTACACCACCTTCGACTGGTCCAACTTCCAAGCTGTTTGGAGCGGCAATACCTGCACCGTTACCGTAGACGTGAAAAATACCGGTTCTGTGGCAGGCAAGGACGTGGTGCAGGTCTATATTCAGTCTCCATACACCGATTATGATAAGCAGAACAAGGTGGAAAAATCCGCCGTACAGCTGGTGGGCTTCGGCAAGACCGCACTGCTTCAGCCCGGGCAGAGCGGGACAGTGACCGTTACCTTTGACAAGGAGCAGCTCAAGGCTTACGACTACACAAATGCCAAGACCTTTATTCTGGATGCGGGGGACTATTATATCACCGCCGCGCACGATTCCCATAATGCTATAAACAACGTTCTGGCAGCCAAGGGCTATACCACGGAGAATGGCATGACGGAAAACGGCGATACTGCCATGACGGCTCTCTATACCGTCAGTGCCATGGACAGCAATACTTATTCCGTCAGCGCGGCGGGCGCTTCTGTAACCAATCAGTTTGATTTCATCAATGGCGGCTATCAATATCTGACCCGGAATGACTGGCAGGGCACCTGGCCCTCCACCGACGGCGAAGTAAGCACCCAGATTTCCACCTGGGGGAATGAAATCAATGGCTCCGATGGCAAGAGCTATACCTATACCAAGACCATCAGCGCCGAAGACCTGGCTAAACTGGATGGATTTGACTCCCTGAACCCAACTGATGCGGCATCCCTTACCGCTGCCCCCGTGTATGGTGCAAAAAATGGGCTTCAGCTCATTGACCTGCGGGGCAAGGACTACGATGATCCTATGTGGGACCAGCTGCTGGATCAGCTCACTCCTGAGGATTACCAGACCATCATTGCCACCTCCGGCTATGGCAGCGCTGAACTGAAAAGCGTAGGTAAGCCCTTTGCACTGGACCAGGACTCCGCCACCGGTATCAGTATGGATATGAACTACTGCGGTGTTCTGGTGCTGGCCCAGACCTGGAACCAGGAGCTGGCCGCCCGGTACGGCGAAACGATTGGCAGTGAGGCTGTTCTCAACGGACTTGGAGGCTGGTACGCCCCCGCCATGAATATCCACCGGCTGCCCTTCTCCGGCCGGAACAACGAGTATTATTCTGAGGACGGCTTCCTGTCCGGCGCTATGGCCTCTGCTACCAGCCGTGGAGCTTCCTCCAAGGGACTGTACACCTTCATCAAGCACTTTGCGCTCAATGACCAGGAGAACCACCGTGGCGACCGGGAGGGCAACTTCGGCGTATGCACCTGGTCCAACGAGCAGGCCGTGCGGGAAATCTATCTTCTCCCCTTCCAGATGTGCATTGAAAACGACCCCATTACACTGAACTATGTGGAAGAGGACGGTAATGGCGGCTACCGCAACACTTCGCGGGACTTCCCCGCAGTCACCGCTATCATGACCGCCTTCAACCGGATCGGCTATACCTGGACTGGCGGCTGCTATCCGCTGATTACCAATGTACTGCGCAACGAGTGGGGTTTTAACGGCTTTGCCATCACCGACAACGCCAACACCGGCTCCCCCACCTACATGAGCGCCAATCAGATGATCGAGGCGGGAGGCGACGGTGCGCTGACCACCACTGAGTATGCAGTATGGAAATTTGAAAAAGACAACGCCGCCCATTACACCTATGGCCGGGAGGCCATGCACCATGTGTTGTATACTGTTGCAAATTCCAAGGTGATGAGCGGCCTGATGCCCGGTTCCACCTTCGTTACTCCTATGACGCTGGCAGAGAAGCTGGTCGTTGGCATCGACGTAGGTGCGGTGATTATTATTGCAGCTCTGGGGTATTTCATTTACCGCAGTTTCCGCAAGTCCAAGAAACAAAAGAGCTAAAATGTTCCTCTTTCATTCACTTTTGCAGGGACCTCCGTCATGTTTTTGACGGGGGTCCCTGCGCATAGGACAAAGATTCGGCAGATAAAATCCTGTTTCTGAACGCTGGAGCAGCGAGAATCAGCTTGTTCTTTGGCGGGCAGCATGGGCCATTTCCGTTTCTCTCTTCCTGTGGTCCCTGTTATTTCTTTCAAAACGACCGAAAAATGCGGTATTGCATATCAATCCTGCCGGCACAGCACGCCGCCGGCCTGGCGGATGGCTCCCTTCGCCAATTCCAGGGTAGGGTCAACGCAGGGCGCCTGGATGCGGTACATTTGAACGGCGAGGGGCAGCTCGGTGCAGCCCAGAATCACAGCCTGGGCGCCGCGCTGCGTAAGGAGCCGGTCAATAACGCACTGGACCCTTTTCGGGTCGCAATTGGGATCGCCCGCCTTAACGCCCTGATAGATCAGATCCATCACCCAGGTCTGCTCCTCCGGGGTGGGAAGCAGCAGCTCCACCTGAAGCTTTTGCGCGGCGCGCTGGTAAATCCCCGTCTCAATGGTGCCCGTGGTAGCCAGCAGGCCCGCCCGCGTAATCCCCCGGCGCTTCAGGGCCTGGCAGGTCAATTCAAGCATATTGAGCAGGGGAATATGGACCCGCTCCTGGAGCTGCCCATGAAAATAGTGGGCGGTGTTGCAGGGCATGAGCAGACAGTCCGCGCCGTCCTCCTCCAGCCGCAGGGCGCTTTCCAGCATCTGGGGAAAGGGGTCCGCGCCGCCGTGCAGCAGCGCCGCCGTGCGGTCGGGAATCGCGGTGTTGTTGTCAATCAGGATGTGCAGGTGCTCCTGATCGCAGGAGGCTCGGGTGTTTTGGATGATTTTTTGGAAAAGGTCGGCGGTCGCCAGGGGGCCCATGCCGCCAATAATTCCGATGGTCCCTGTTTTCATCCGCGGCCTCCGGTCATTTGACGTCCGCCAGGCCCTTGAATACAGCCAGCGCGGTGGGAATGATTTCGTCCGGGAAATCGTAAGTAGTGGTATGGTGGGCGGTGACGTCCCCCGCGCCCACATTGAAATACGCCCCCTTGGTGCGCTTGGTGAAATAGCCGAAATCCTCGGATCCGCGCTTCGGGTGGGCGAACTCCTCCACCGGAATCTTCAGCCGGGCGCAGATTTGGCGGATTTTTTCCACGCTCTCGTCGTGGTTCAGATTTTCCGGAAAATAGTCGCAAAATTCCGCGTGATACTCCAGGCCGTATTCCGAAGCCAAGCCATAGGCCAGGTTGTCCAGGCGATGCTGGAGCCGGGCCATCTCTTGCTCGTGCTGTCCCCGCAGGGTCACCCGCAGTACGCCCTCACTGGCGGAGGTGCCAAAGGCAATTTTCCCGATTTCCACATGGACCACGGTACACAAAACCAGGCCCTCGTAGTCCTCCGCCCGGTAAAGGCCGGGCAGGGCGGAGATGATGCGGGCGATGGCCTGGGCGGGGTTGCGCCCGATGCCGGGGTCGGAGGCGTGGGAGGGGACGCCGGTAAAAAAGAGGCTCATTCCCTCGGAGGCACACTGGAAATTTCCGTTTTTTACGATCACTGTCCCCAGGGGGGAGCCCGGCTCGTTGTGATAGCCATATACCTCGTCTATGCCCTCCTCAGTGATTAAAACGGCGCATTCCTTCGCCCCGTCGCCGGTTTCCTCCGCGTGCTGAAATACGAAATAGATGGTATTCTCCGTGCCGGCCTGTTCCACCTCCATGGCAAAAACAGCCAGGGTGGCGCTGTGGCCGTCATGGCCGCACTTGTGGGACACCCCGGGAACCTGGGAGCCGTAGGGCAGGGAGATGGTTTCGTCGATGGGAAGGGCGTCAAAGTCAGCCCGGAAGGCAATCTTCCGGCCCGAGGCTGTCCCCCGGTATACCGCGTAAAACCAGGCCCCGCGGTCCACCACCTCCAGATGGGTGTGGGCGCGGAGAAATTCCATCAGGTGGGCCTTCGTCCAGGACTCCTGATTGGAAACCTCCGGATGGGCGTGCAGCTCGTGCCGGAGGGAGACGGCTAACTGATAGTGTTCCGCGTTCATATGATAAAGTACCTCCTTCCTATCAGCGGCGGATGCCCAGGTATTCATCCTGAACGCTCTCGTTATCCGCCAGCTCCGCACCGGTCCCCTCCAGCGTAATGTGTCCCGTATTCAGGACATAGGCGTGGTGGGCCACATCCAGAGCCAGATATGCATTTTGCTCCACCAGCAGCACGGTCAGGCCCGTGTCGCGGTTCAGCTGCTGAATTTTATCAAATACCTCGTCAATGATGATGGGCGCCAGCCCCAGGGAGGGCTCGTCCAGGCACAACAGCTTGGGATGGGCCATCAGGGCGCGTCCGATGGCCAGCATCTGCTGCTCGCCGCCGGACAGCGTACCGCCGGACTGGTGAAGGCGCTTTTTCAAAATGGGGAACAGGGTCAAAACCTCTTCATAGGTCTCCTGCATGGCCTTTTTGTAGTTGCTGTTGGCGCAGGTGCCCAAAATCAGGTTCTCCCGCACAGTAAGGGCGGGGAAAATGCGCCGGCCCTCCGGCACCAGGGAGATGCCCTTGGCGGCCACCTGGTGAACATTGACGGGCAGGGCCTCGCCCTCCAGAAGAATTTCTCCGGAATTGATGGCCTTATCTCCGGCAATGGTCCGCATCAGGGTGGATTTGCCCGCGCCGTTGGAGCCGATGATGGAGGTGATCTCCCCCTGATTGATGTGCAGGGAAACCCCGTCCAGGGCGCAGATTCCGCCGTAATAGGAATGGAGATCCTTCACTTCCAGCAGTATGCTCATGATTTTTTCCTCCGTTCCCCCAGATAGGCCCGAATAACCTCGGGATTGGATTGAATCTCCTGGGACGACCCCTCCGCCAGAAGCTTGCCCAGGTTGAGCACATAAATGCGGTTGCACAGGTTCAAAACCACGTCCATATGATGCTCGATCAAAACTACCGTAAGCTGATAGCGGCTTTGAATAAACTTGAGCAGGGTAACCAGCTCCGCGCATTCGTCATTGTTCATGCCGGCGGCCGGCTCGTCCAGAAGCAGAAGCTTGGGATGGGCCGCCAGCGCCCGGGCAATTTCCAGCCGGCGCTGGAGCCCGTAGGGCAGCGTGCTGGCCTGATAGTCCTTGTATTCGTCGATGCCCAGACAGTGGAGATACTCCATCGCCTCCTCCCGCACCCGGACGTCCTCCCTTTTTGCGGAGGGCAGGCCCAGTATGGCGGAAAAGACATTATAGGTGGGCTGGCTGTGCAGCGGGATGCTGACATTTTCCAGCACCGACATTTTGGGGAAAATGCGGATATTTTGAAAGGTGCGGCTGATACCCATATGGGAGATCTGCGCAGGGTCCTTTTTAATCAGGCTTTTCTCCAAAAACGTGATTTTTCCGTCGGAGGGCACCAGGTTGCCGGTGATGGAGTTGAAAAAGGTGGTTTTTCCGGCGCCGTTGGGGCCGATCAGCCCCACAAAGTCGCCCTCGTCCACATGGATGCTGACATGGTCGATGGCACACAGGCCGCCAAAGCGTATGACCAGGTCCTGAACCTTCAGCACTTGCTTGCGTTCCTTCATGGCTTGTCCCTCCTCCCGGTACGCCGTTTTGCCAGATACGCCTTGCTGCTGGCGGGCAGGTTTTTGATATGGGTGGGCAGATGCCGGATGAACCGGGCGGTCCCCCGCAGGGAGAACTCCCGATAGCCCATGATTCCCTCCGGGCGCAGACGCATAATCAGCACATACAACAAACCGTAGAGGACCAGGCGCCAGTTGACCAGAAAGCGCAGGTATTCCAGCATGACGGTCAGCAGCGCGGCGGCAAGCAGGGGGCCGGAGATGCTGTTGGTGCCGCCGGTGACCAGGGTGGCTAAAAAGTCGTTGGATTTGGTGTCGGAGAAGGAGGCCGGGGCGATGTACTGCGTCCAGAAGGCCAGCAGTCCGCCCGCAACGCCGCAGTAGAAGGCGGAGATCATCAGCGAGAGCAGCTTGGTT
Organism: uncultured Oscillospiraceae bacterium; assembly: GCA_910588455.1. GTDB lineage: Bacteria > Bacillota > Clostridia > Oscillospirales > Oscillospiraceae > Lawsonibacter. The sequence goes on along the minus strand of CAJUPG010000025.1, from coordinate 5,505 downwards.
TTGACAATGTGAACGCCCATCATCTCGGCGGCCACCTCCTGCTGCTGAATCGCCACGCAGTTCTTCCCATATTGGGAGTGGACGAAATTCCACATAAAATAGACCAGCGCCGCCGTAATCAACAGGGCCGACCACAAGGAGGTCAGCTTGGGGATGCCGGAGATGCCGAACGCGCCGTTGAACACCGGATTGTTCATGTTGTTGAGCAGCAGGCGCACGATGGTTCCAAAGCCCAGCATACAAATGGCGAAATAGTCCCCCCGCAGCTTATTGCGCAGGGTGGGATAGCCCAGCACAACGCTGATGAGCATCGCGGCGCAGCCGCCCAGTAGCAGGGCCAGCACATAGGGAACGCCGAAATAGCGGTTGACCAGCACGGAGGTGTAGGCGCCGATGCACATAAAGCCTGCGTGCCCCAGGGAGAACATTCCCGTGTAGCCGGTGAGCAGGGCCAGGCCGACCACGGAGATAATATTGGTGCAGATGGTGATCGTGACAGATATCAGATACATATAAGCCTCCTTTACAGCTTATCCTGATTGCCGATCCCCATCAGGCCGTTGGGCATGAACATCAGCACAAGGATCATCACCAGGAAGGAGAAGAAATCGCGGTAGGTCGCCGAGATATAGCCGGAGACCAGGGTCTCCAGAACTCCGAGGATAAATCCTCCCAGCACGGCTCCGGGCAGACTGCCCAGGCCGCCGATCACGCTGGCGATAAAGGCTTTGTTGGAGATCGTGCCCATGGCGGGATAAACGGTATACTTCATCCCGAAGAACATTCCGGCGATGGCCGCCGTAATGCCGGAAATGACAAATACGATCAGGGAGACCCGGTTTACGTTGATTCCCATCAGCCCGGCGGTATTCATATCGATGGCGCTGGCCCTTACGGTAATCCCGGGGCGGCTTTTGTAGAGAAACCCCCAGAGGATCAAAAGGGCGGTCAGCGATACGATCAGGGCGACCAGGTCAATCGCGCCCACCTGTACGCTGCCCAGGGGGATCGTGTTGGACGACAGGCCGGTGGGCAGGGTGCGCAGGTTCGCCCCAAACAGGCACAAAAACAGATTGGTAACAAAAATATTGACGCCCATTGCGGAAATCATCAGAAACAGGCGGCTGGCGTTCTTTTTACGCATGGGCCGGTAGGCGGTGAGCTCCACCACAACCGACAGCAGCACGCCGGCGGCGATGGCCGCCAGCATGGCCGGGAGTGTGCCCACGCCAAATTCCGTGGCAAAATAGCCGGCAAAGGCGGAAACCATCATCACGGCGCCAAAGGCAAAATTGGTGAAGTCAAACACGCTGTAGATCAGCGCGTATCCAACCGCCAGCAGCGCGTACAGGCCCCCTACAGACAAGCTGGTGATAAATTGCTGAAAAAATGTTGCCATATTCTTTCCCCTATCATAGTGCGCAATGGACCTGCTTTGCGCAGGTCCATTGCGCAAGGTTTTTTACGAGAAGGCCGCGCCAGCGTCAGTCAGCGTCCGGATAGAAGCTGTCCACCAGATGGAATTTGCTGTCGTTAATGCCGATGATGGCTACCATCTTATTCAGGGGATTGTGCGTTACGGGGTCCACCGTGAAGTGCTCGTCGGTGTAAAGCTTCAAATCCGTGGCGGTACACAGAGATGCCTGGATATCCTCCGGATTCAGGCTGTTGGCGTCCTCCACGGCCCACTTCAGCAGCTCGATGGCGTCATAGGCGTAGAACACGTACATATTTGCTTCCCATTCGCTGTGCTTAGAGGTGAACTCCGCCTTATACTCGTCGTATACCGGGTTGTCCGCATAGATGCCGTTGGTCAGCACCGCGCCCTCCAGATTGGCGCCGGCTACCTCCAGCAGGGTGTCGTCGTAAACGGAGTCAGAGAAAATAAACTGGAATTCCAGGCCCAAATCGTTGGCCTGGTTGGCCAGATAGGAGGGGATGCGGTAGGTGCCGAAGGGGGCGAAGATGGCCTGGACGCCGCTGTTGCCCATGGCGGTCAGCTGGGCGCGGAACTCCACATCGTCGTGCTGTACGCCGATGCGGCTTACAACGGTGCCGCCCAGGGACTCAAACTCATTCTGGAAGTAGTCGCAGATGTTCTGGGAGTAGGTGGAGCCCAGTTCCTCGACCATGCCCACGCTGGTGATACCCATCTGGGTGAAGGCGTAGTCGGCAGCCGCCTTGCCCTGGTAGGGGTCGATAAAGCACACTCGGAAGGCGTAAGGGTGCAGGTTTCCGTCCTCGCCCACAGTTACCTTCTCATTGGTGGCGGAGGTGGCAATGAAGGGAACCTTGGCCGCGTCGCACAGCGGCGCCATGGCCATACCGGCGGAGCTGCTGGAGGGACCGATGATGGCGATGACATGATCCTCGTTAATCATGCGGTTGGTAATGTTGACGGACTCGGTGGCGTTGTCGGCGGCCATATCATAGGCCACCAGCTTTACCTGCTTGCCCAGCAGGCCGCCGTTGGCGTTCAGCTGGGCGATGTAGTCCTCCAGCATCAACTGGGGCGGCACGCCCACGTAGGCGTCGGGGCCGGACAAATCGCCGATATAGCCGATTGTCACTGTCTCGCTGTCCTTCTTCCCGCAGGCGCCCAGCATCGTCAGGAGCATCACTCCGGCAAGCAGCACAGCCATCCGCTTTTTCAGTTTCATTCTTTGTTCCTCCCGTTTTTAAAATTATCTTCAAACCGGATTGCTCCGGCAGAGATTCAGGGGCCATCCGCCGTTGGCAGGGAGCATTCACTTTTTTCTTTAGGATACATTCGTTTTTCTCATTCTGCAATTATAAAAGTTCCAACTTTCATAAGTTGTACATTGCAAAAAGTTCGTTTTTCAAATCGGACTTGCCTGCCAGAGGAAAAGGCGTTATAATAGCTATAGAATAGAAAATGGGACAGGGAATCTGCAAACGCCAGGTTTTTACTGCAAAAATTCCAAAATTTTGCTGGCCCGCCCCGCCGCAATCCGACAATTTACACAGACGCCGAGAAGGAGGCTACAGATATGGTCCTGAATGAAAAGCGAAGGAGAAAGTTGTTTGAGCAGGGCGGATACTACCACATTTTTCAGGACAAGGGCTTCAACGGCTTTGTCAAAATGCATAGCCACACCTTCTATCAATTCAGTATTATCGAGCAGGGGTGTATCTCCTGGCGATACGACGGCGAGACGCACCGCCAGCATCAGGGGGACATCCTCTTTTCCCCGCCCGGAGAGGAGCACAGCCTGTTCGTGTTTGACAACAATACCGTGTACTATACGCTCTCCTTTTCGGAGGAAATTCTGGAAGCCGCCTTCGGCTCGGAGCTTTTCGCCTCCGGAGACGCGCTGGAGCACACCCTGATGCTCACCTTGCAGGAGGAGGACCGGGAGCGGCTGCTGAAGCTTCTGGACGTGATGATGTGCGACCCGGAGCACACCCGGGCGGGAACCTTTACGCCCGGCTGCCATCTGTGCATCGCCGCAGTGATGGCGTTTTTGGGAATCGTGGAGCGGGAGGTCCCGGACACCTCCGGCATACAGGTCCTGCTCCGCCATTCCCAGGACCCGATTGCGGCGGTTCAAAGCTACATTGACCTGCACTACTGCGAGGACCTGTTGGTGGAGCAGCTGATTGAAATGAGCCGCTTTACCAAAACAACGTTCTTTTCCTGCTTCCGGGAGGCCACCGGCGCCACGCCAAAGCAGTACATAACGGAAAAACGGATGTACAAAGCGGTGCAGCTGATCCAGGACACGGACCTGCCCTTCTGTCAAATCGCGGAGGAGGTGGGCTACCACGATTTTTCCACGTTTTTCAAGAATTTTTGCCGTATGTCCTCCTGTTCCCCCACGGAGTACCGGGAAAAATTCCGGCAAAGCCAGCTGGAGCTGGGACTATAGAGCAGAGAGGAGTTGTATCAAGGTTGAAGCTGTTTCTCAGCGCGGATATTGAGGGCGTCGCGGGAGTGACCGCCTGGAGCGAAACGGAGTTTGGAGGAAAGGGCTATGAGCGGGCCTGCCGCCAAATGACTCTGGAGGTAGACGCAGCCTGCCGCGCGGCCCTGGACCTGGGCTGGGAGGTGGTCGTCAAGGACGGGCACGGGGATGCCCAAAATCTGGATATCGGGGCGCTGCCCCGGGGGGTTGAGGTCATTCGCGGCTGGCGCTGCTCCCCAGCCGCCATGATGGGCGGGCTGGACGAGAGCTTTTCCGCCGCGGCCTGCATCGGCTATCACAGCCCGGCGGGAAGCGGGGACAGCCCCCTGGCCCATACTATGGATTGTAAGCTTCTGAACTGGATCAAGGTGAATGGCCGGCTGGCCTCCGAATTTTCGATGAATGCCCTTTGGGCCGCCGCCTACGCCGTCCCCATGGTCTTTTTGTCCGGAGACAGGGGAATATGCAGCCACGCGGAGGAATACTGTCCCGGAATTGTCACGGCAGCCACGAAACAGGGAACCGGCGCTTCCGTCTGGTGCGTCCACCCGGAAGAAGCGGTGGAGCAGATCGCGCAGGGGATGCGGCGGGCGCTGCGCCAGCCTATCCCGCCGCTTCCGCTGGAGGACTCCTATGAGATGGTGATCTGCTTCCGGGAGCATACAAGCGCCCGCTCCGCCTCCTGGTACCCAGGCGCGGAGCTGGTTGACAGCCATACGGTGCGCATTCAGGCCAAAGACCCCCGGGAGATGATTACGGCGCGTATGTTTATGACCGGGTGCTGAAGGGTGCACTGAGAAAAAAGGGAAAACGGCCGTGTATTTTGGAGGGGTTTGACAATCAAAAGCATCTACAATTACAGTCCCGGCACATTGAGGAACCATCGCCCATTCGGTGGCAAGCTCTATATGGAGTTTGGCGGCGAGCTGTTTGACGGCTACCACGCCTCCCGGGTACTGCCCGGCTTTGAGCCGGACAGCAAACTCCGGAGACTGGCAAGCCCGCCATGGCCATCGAGCTGCCGGACGAGAGCACCTATAAAAAGCTGGGGCTCCAGTTCACCTGCCAGCCCCAGTATGCACCGCCCCAGTAAAAACGGACAGTAGACAAAAGTCCCCCCTGTGTAGGAAAATAAGACTACACAGGGGGGACTTTTATGAAGAAAGGAAAATACACAAAGATACAGGTACTAGAAAGGGAGATAAGCTACAATAAGTTGCGCAAATAAAAAGACAAGGTTTGCAGCCCTCTGGTAGAATGAAGCAGCAATCAAGGGTCAACTTAAGGAGTTGGTTCGCGGGAGCGTGTTAGAAACGCTGAATGAGCTGCTGGAGCAGGAAGCGGAGAAACCGACTCAAGCAGCCCGGTATGAGCGAAATGAGGCTCGCCAGGGGTACTGCGGTGGTCACTATAGCCGCAATCTCCTGCGGCTTCGGGGGGGGGATTTTTTTGACTTCCATAGGATTACCTCATTTCCTTTTTTCCAAATTGTGTGACTGACAGGGCAAGCAGAGCAACGAATACGGCGATTGCACAGGGCAGGAAAGGCATCAGCGCAAATGCGGCGTCAGAGGTTTCC
>CAJUPG010000024.1 GCA_910588455.1 uncultured Oscillospiraceae bacterium | reverse complement strand
ACACCGCCCGGCTGCTGAAGCACCGGCGGATGATTCTGGAGCTGATGCTGGCCTCCCATAATTGCTCTTGTACCACCTGTGAGAAGAGCGGGGACTGCCACCTCCAGGCCCTGGCCTCCCAGTTCGGTGTCCGCCGGGTGCGGTTCGGGGACAACCGGGAGTGCGGGGCGTTTGACGACTCCAGCCCGGCCATTGTCCGGGACCCCAGCAAGTGCATCCTGTGCGGCGACTGTGTGCGGGTGTGCAGCGAGGGCATCGGCATGGGCATTATCAACTTCGCCCACCGGGGCTATAATATGCGGGTGATGCCCGCTTTCAACCGCAAGCTGTCTGAGACCCACTGCATCAGCTGCGGCCAGTGCTCCGCCGTGTGCCCCACCGGCGGCATCACCGTCTACAACCAGATCGGCAAGGCCTGGCGGGCCATCCACGACCCCCAGAAGCGGGTGGTTATTCAGATTGCCCCCGCTGTCCGGGTGGCTGTGGGCGAGGCCTTCGGTATTCCCGCCGGCCAGAACGCCCTAGACCAGCTGACCACCGCCCTGAAATTCATGGGGGTGGACGAGGTATATGACACCACCTTCGGCGCGGATTTTACCACCATTGAGGAGTCGGAGGAGTTTTTGCAGCGGCTGGAGAATGGGGGGCCCTTCCCCATGTTCACCTCCTGCTGCCCCGCCTGGGTGAAGTATCTGGAGTTTGAAAATCCCAAATATTTAAAGCACATCTCCACCTGCAAATCCCCCATGCAGATGTTCGCTTCCATCATCCGGGACCACTACAAGGAGAAGGACGCCCAGGACGGCCGGGAGACCTTCCACATCGCCATCATGCCCTGTACCGCCAAGAAGATGGAGGCCGCCCGGCCGGAGTTCCAGCACGACGGCAAGCAGGACGTGGATATGGTGCTCACCACCCAGGAGATCATTAACATGATTAAGGAGTCGGGCATCGACCTGACCGATATGGAGCTGGAGTCTCCGGATATGCCCTTCGGACTGGGGTCCGGCGCGGCGGTGATTTACGGCACCACCGGCGGCGTGGCGGAGGCGGTGGTGCGCCACTGTCTGCCCGATAAGTCCCGCAACGCCCTGCGTCAGCTGCGCTACTCCCCCCTGCGGGGCATGGAGGAGGCGGTGCGTGAGGCATCCATCCAGGTGGGCGACCGGGACATCAAGCTGGCGGTGGTCCACGGCCTGGCCAACGCCCAGAAGCTGCTGAAGGAGATCGACGAGGGCCGGGCCTACTATCACCTGATTGAAGTCATGACCTGCCAGGGCGGCTGTGTCGGCGGCGCGGGCCAGCCCCACGCCCTGCTCACCCGGAAGCAGCGCCGGGCCAACGGCCTGTATGAAGTGGACCGGACGGCTCCCTTCAAGCGGGCGGAGCGCAACCCGGCGGTGCAAAACTTCCTGGAGAAGATCGACGGGGAGACGCGCCACGAGCTGCTCCACGTAAATTATGTGAAGGATTGACAAATGGAACGCAATATACTTTGTCTGCCTGGACAAAGTATATTGCGTTCCATGATAGTGGGGATCGCTTATCCGTACCCCAACAGATCAAGAGTGCGGCAATCAGAACTGATTGCCGCACTCTTGGGTCTGTTGGCTAAAATGGTCTTCCGCCCCGCAGGACGCTTGTCCAGCTGCGGAGCGGAAGTGAGGCGCATAATGCGCCAGGTTTATTGGCGCTCCCGCCCTTGGGGGAAGGGCTGGAGCCGGTTTGCCGGAACCTGTGGGAGAGTCCGGCGCGACGGAGGGGGATCCGCCGCAAATGGAGAGAGGGAGAAAAACGTTTGGATCCTTGATCCGTCAATAGAATACCACATCACCAGAAAAAAATATCAAGAATTTTGGGATATTCCATGAATAATTTGTAAACAATGCAGTAAATTCCCAAAGCTCAGGTCTGATGGCTCTCCCACTTCATGCGCATTTCCACCGGGTCGTCCCCAATGGGAGGCAGAGCGTTGTACTCCGGGTCCGTTTTGTTCACGCCCCGCAGGGGCGGCACACCCAGCAGCACATCGTCCAGATCGGATTTCTGCTTCTTCGTTTGCTTTTTGCCCATGGTGCAAACCTCCTCAAATAAATTGCAGAGGTAGTGTTCCACGCCAGGGCGTTTTATATTCCCAGCTTGGTCCACAGCTCGTTGTAGAGGGACCTGGTGGCGGGGGAGAGGTTCAGATAAGCTTCGCAGCGGTCCAAAACCTCCGGCGGCGCGGCCATGATTTCATACAGCTCCTGGTCCAGCTCCTCCCCGTAAAGCTCCTCATAGTAGGCGGGGTACTGCTCCAGGGCCTCCCGGTTGGGGGAGGCGTAGCCGATATAGTCCATATTGGCCAGATTGGCCTGGGTGGAGGCGATGAAGTTGATCCACTGGTGGGCGGCCTCCTGGTGGGGCGCGTCCTTCAGCACACACATGGCGTCCACAAACCAGTTGGAGCCCTCCTCCGGGATGACGAAGGCCAGATCCTCGTTGTTGTCCAGCATGGAAATATAGTCTCCGGCGTAGTAGGTGGCGATGGCGGCGTTGCCGCCCTCCATCTTCTGGAACACCTCGTCCATCACCTTGCCCTGAAACACCCCCCGCCGGTTTGCGTCGGCCAGCAGGTCGTAGGCCGCCCGAATCTCCCCCTCGTCGGTGGTGTTGACAGAGCAGCCCAGATACATCAGGGCCTCTCCCAGGGCGTCCCGGGAGTTGTTGATCAGCAGCACATTTCCGGCGTATTTGTCGTCATAGAGGCTGCTCCAGCTGGTAATCTCCTCCTCCACCAGGGCGGTGTTGTAGATGATGCCCAGCGTGCCCCAGGCGTAGGGGACGGTGTACTCGCTGCCGGGGTCGCAGGACAGGTTTTTAAACCGCTGGTCAATCAGGCTGTAGTTGGGAATCTGACTGTAATCCAGCTTTTCCAGCATTCCCTCCTCAATGAGCTGGGCGATCATATAGTCGGAGGGGACGATTACATCGTAGTCCGCGCCGCCGCTTTTCAGCAGGGAGTAGAGCGTCTCGTTGCTCTCGGCGGTCTGGTAGTTCACCCGGATGCCGGTCTCCTCCTCAAACTGGGTAATCAGGTCCGTGTCGATATACTCCCCCCAGCTGCACACGTTGACCACCGGCTGAGAGGTGGCCGCGGAGCTGAGGACCCCGATGGTGATGACGAAGGCGCACGCCGCGCCGGCGGCCGCCAGCCGCTTTGCTCCCGGGGGCACGGCGATGTGGAGGCGCTTTTTCCGCCGGACCGGCCGCCGCTCCTGCTGAAGCTCCCGCAGGTTGGAGATAACCAGCAGCACCAGCACCGACACAAACAGCAGGGTAGATACCGCGTTGACCTCCGGGGTGATGCGCCGCTTGGTCATGCCGTAGATGGTCATGGCCAGGGTGGAGGAGGAGGATCCGGCGGTGAAGTAGGAGATTACAAAGTCGTCGATGGACATGGTGAAAGCGATCAGAGCCCCGGAGACGATGCCCGACTTGATTTCCGGGAGCATCACCTTGAAAAAAGCCTGCATCCAGGTACAGCCCAGGTCCTGGGCCGCGTCAATCAGGTTTTTGTCCATCTGCCGCAGCTTGGGGGCCACGTTCAGAATCACATAGGGGATGTTGAAGGCCACATGGGCCAGCAGCAGGGTGCCCAGGCCCAGGGTGAGCCGTTCCGGCAGCTCAAACAGGCTCTGAACGCCGTTGACCCAGTGGGCAAAGACCCCCCAGAACTGGAAAAAGGCCACGAAAAACAGGCACAGGCTGACGCCGGTGACAATGTCGGCGTTCATCATGGGGATGCTGTTCACCGTCATCAAAGCCTCCCGCTTCCGGCGGCCCAGGCTGTACAGGCCGATGGCGGCGAAGGTCCCCGCCACGGTGGCAATCAGGGTGGCCAGCAGAGAGACCAGCAGGGTGATATAGACGCTCTCCATGATAATCCGGTTCTGGAACAGCTCCCGGTACCAGTGCAGGGAAAAACCCTTCCACACCGCGCTGCTGTCCCCGGCGTTAAACGAGAAGATAATCAACAGAAGGATGGGCGCGTACAGAAAGAGGAACACCAGGCCGATGAAAAACCGGCTACCAAAGCACGTTTGCTTTTTCACAGCATCACCGCCTGTTCCTCACCCTCGCCGAAGTGGTTCATCACCACCATACACACGACGACGACGATCATCATGACCATGGAAATGGCCGCGCCCAGGTGGGGGTTGTAGGCCCCGCCCAAAAACTGCTGCTCAATCAGGTCTCCCAGCATCATCTGGGTGCCGCCCCCCAGCAGGCGGGAGATGGCGAAGGTGGACACCGAAGGGACGAACACCATGGTCACCCCGGACAGCACCCCCGGCAGGGACAGGGGCAGAATCACCTTCCGGAACACTCCCGCGGAGTTGGCCCCCAGATCCCGGGCGGCCTCCAGCAGGCTGTGGTCCAGCTTTACAATCACGGAATAGATGGGCAGGATCATAAAGGGCAGGTAGTTATACACCATGCCCAGCACCACCGCCCCCGGGGTGCCGATCATTTGAAAATGCAGGCCGAACCGCCCGAAGAACTGGTTCAGCAGGCCGTTGTTCTCCAGAATGGACATCCAGGAGTAGGTCCGCAGCAAGAAATTCATCCACATGGGCAGCATAATCAGGGCCATGGCCACCCGCTGAAAGGCGGGGCCCTCCCTGGCCATCCAGTAGGACACCGGGTAACCAATGAGAAGGCACACCAGAGTGGCAATAAAGGCCAGCCGGAAGGAGCGGAAAAACACGGAGGCGTATATGCCCATCTCGGAAAAGTTTTCCAGGGTGCCCTCGAATTCGGCGGTGGTGAAGGCGTAGACCACCATAATCAAAATAGGGATTACCACAAACAGCGCCATCCAAATCACATAGGGGACGGCAAATCCGGACAGCTTATTCCTCATCCCCGCTCTCCTCCATCTCCTCATACTCCTCCGAGTAGGAGGAGTAATCGCCGAACATACCGGAGTAGTGGCTCTTGGGCATGACGTGGATGCCGTCGGGGTCAATTTTAATGCCGATGCGGCTGCCCACCGGGGACAGGTCCGTGGTCTGAATCAGCCACTTGAAGCCGTAAAAGTCCACGATAATGTCATACTGCATCCCCTTGAAGGTGACGCCGGTGACGGTGCCCCGGAGCTGGCCCTGGTCCTCCGGGACAATGTCCACGTCCTCCGGGCGGATCACCACGTCCACCGGCTCGTCCGGGGCAAACCCCCCGTCCAGGCACTTGAACTTCCGGTTGAAAATTTCCACGATGCCGTCGGCGCGCATGATGCCGTCAATGATGTTGGATTCGCCGATGAAGTCGGCCACAAAGGCGTTTTTGGGTTCGTTATAGATGTCCTCCGGAGAGCCGATCTGCTGAATCTGGCCCCCGTCCATCACCACTACTGTGTCGGACATGGCCAGGGCCTCCTCCTGATCGTGGGTGACGTAGACGAAGGTGATCTCCATAGCCTTCTGGATGCGCTTGAGCTCGTTCTGCATATCCTTGCGCAGCCGCAGGTCCAGGGCCCCCAGGGGCTCGTCCAGCAGCAGGACCTTGGGCCGGTTCACCAGGGCCCGGGCGATGGCCACCCGCTGCTGCTGGCCGCCGGAAAGCTGGCTGATGCGCCGCTTGTCAAAGCCCTTCAGGTTGACAATCTCCAGCATTTCCAGTACCCGCTGGTCGATCTCCTCCTCGGGCAGCTTTATCTTTTTGCCGTCCGGACCCGCTTTTGGGATGCGCAGGCCGAAGGCGATGTTGTCATACACATTCAGATGCGGGAACAGGGCGTATTTTTGAAATACGGTGTTGATGGTCCGCTTGTGGGGCGGAACAGCATTGATCCTCACACCGTCGAAGAAAATGTCGCCAGAGCTGGGCGTTTGAAAACCACCAATAATGCGCAGGGTGGTTGTCTTGCCGCAGCCGCTGGGACCGAGCAGTGTGAGGAACTCCTTATCCCGGATTTTCAGATTGATGTTGTCGAGCACGACCTCGTCGTCGAACGCCATGGTGCAGTTCACCAGGCGGATCAACTCTTTGGACATGTATCCTCCCCCATTTCTAATAAATTTTTCGATGTCAGCTCCCTCGATTTATTCGCCGTTTCCGGCTTTCACGAATAGATAGCGCAAATCACTATACTTGATTTGCGCTGAAATGTCAATGGATTTTGTCGAAAATCTTACCGGTATATCAGTCCAGCTCCCGGCCTTCGGTTTCGATCACATTGTTCTGGGCCTGCCGCACCGCGCGGCTCAGGCGGAACACAATCCAAAGATCGCTCCCGCCGTCGAACACCAGAACCCAGCCGATCAGCATCACCAGGGCCTCTACCGTGCCGAAGGGGTTGAGGAAAATCACCACAGCCAGCCCCACCGTCAGAAGGGAGAGCAGCAGCTCCAGCCAACTGCGGCGCACCCGCATTTTTACCAGGGCCGCGGCGCTTTGAAAATCAATCACGCCATGAAATAAAACCACCGCCCCGCAGATATACTGAATTAAAGCCACAACCGACTGGGGAATGGCCAGCAGCCAAAGGCCCAGCGCCCCCAGCACCACGCCGGGGATCAGGGCGTAGACAGGAAACCCGTCCCGCCGGCGGGCAAACCAGCCCAGAATATACACGATGCCCGTAATCAGCAGCAGGGCTCCCAGCATGGAGCACAAAAAGCGGATGGAGCGGTCAGGCCAGAAGATCAGGACCAGACCCAGAAGAATGGTAATCAGTGCTGCCGCGATGCTGGAGCGGCGCTGCTGCTGCAAAATGCTGTTCATATCCTTGTTTCCTTTCAAAATCTTGGACAAATTCCCAGGGGCGGCAAGAGGCGCCCTCCTAAAATATGCTCCAATTATAGCATTCCATCGCACCCAAAACAAGACCCGCAGGAAATTTGTTGAATTTGACGTGGCCCCGCCCTTGCAATTTCCCCAAATATCGTTTATAATTCCACTATGCCCGTGAACAGATGTATTTCCTATATGGACAACCGGGCTAACTCGAAACAAAAAGGAGAATGAACATGAAGAAGTTTCTTGCAAGCGTTCTGTCCGCCGCCCTTCTGCTGGGCGCTCTGGCCGGCTGCGGCGGGAACCCCTCCGCTCCCTCCGGCAGCGGAACCCCCGCGGCCAGCACCCCCATCGCCACCGACAAGGTAATTAAAATCGGCGTCTTTGAGCCGGCCTCCGGCGACTCCGCGTCCGGCGGCAAGAAGGAGATGCTGGGGATGCAGTACGCCAACTCCGTTACCCCCACCGTGGAAATTGGCGGCGAGACCTACACCGTGCAGCTGGTCCCCTCCGACAACGGCTCCTCCACGGACAAGGCTCCCTCCGCCGCCGCCGACCTGGTGGCCAAGGATGTGGCCATCGTGCTGGGCTCCTACGGCTCCGGCGTGTCCATGGCCGCCAGCGATACCTTTAAAGAGGCCGGCATCGCCGCCATGGGCGTGACCTGCACCAACCCCAACGTCACCGCCGGCAACGACCACTACTTCCGCATCTGCTTCCTGGACAACTTCCAGGCCCAGGTGCTGGCCAACTTCGCCCAGGATAAGTTCCAGGCCAAAACCGCCTACTGCCTGGGCGAGACCGGCAACGAGTATGACCAGGGCCTGATCGCCTTCTTCGAGCAGGTGTTCACCGCCAACGGCGGCAAGGTTATTAAGGACTCCTTCCCCAACAACAACTCCGACTTCAACTCCTATCTGAACAAGGCCAAGGCCGAGGGCGCGGACGTGATCTTCACCCCCGTCTCCATCGCCTACGCCACCCAGATCATCACCCAGGCCCAGTCTCTGGGCATCACCGCCCCCTTCCTGGGCTCCGACACCCTGGACGACAATATGGTCCTGGACGCCGCCAACGGCACGGACATCCAGCTCTATGTTTCCACCTTCTACCAGGAGGGCGGCGCGCCGGACTTTGACGCGGGCATCAAGGAGTATATCAACTCCAACTCCTCCGCCAAGGACGCCAACGGCGGCAACGACACCATCGCCGCTGTCACCGCTATGGGCTACGACGCCTACTATGTGGCTCTGGAGGCCATGAAGGCCGCCGGCTCCGCCGACCCCGCCGCCATCAAGAGCGCGCTGCCCGGCGTGACCTACACCGGCGTGTCCGGCGCGATTGCCTTTGACGATATTGGCGACGCCATCCGGGACACCGCCTATATCAAGCACTCCACCAACACCGGCGCCTGGGAGCTGGAGACCGTTCAGACTGCCAACTGATTTGAAATACCCGCAGTTTCCCGGCGGGGCGGCCGCCCCGCCGGGAAACCAACAGATAGGCTGCCTTGAAAGGAGCCAGGCCGGCCCTTTTCAAGACAGCCTAAATTCAAACTTTAACGCAAGGGAGGACCCCGCTTTGGAATTTGCCATTTCCGTACTCATCTCCGGGATCTCCGTGGGCGGGCAGTACGCGCTGATCGCCATCGGCTATACGATGGTATACGGCATTCTGCGTCTGATTAACTTCGCCCACGGCGATGTGTTCATGGTGGCGGGCCTGCTGGGCATCTACCTGTCCGCCAGCCTGCCCCTGTATCTGTCCCTGCCCCTGGTGCTGGTGCTGACCGTGGCCCTGGGCTTCTGCATTGAGCGGGTGGCCTACAAGCCCCTGCGCTCTGCCCCCCGGATGTCGGTTATGATCTCCGCCATCGGCGTGAGCTATCTGATCCAGAATACCGCCACCTATATCACCGGCGGCCAGCCCATGACCTACCCCACCATCCCCTTCCTGTCCGACACGGTGAAAATTGCCGGCACCTCCACCAAGTGGGTAACGATTCTGACCCCCTTCCTGGTGCTGGCCCTGGTGCTGGCCCTGACCCAGCTCATCAACCACACCAAGACCGGTATGGCTATGCGGGCGGTGGCCAAGGACTTTGAGACCAGCCAGCTCATGGGCATCAAAATCAATTCCGTCATCTCCGTCACCTTTGTCATTGGCTCCGCCCTAGCGGCGGTGGGCTCCATGCTCTACTTCACCAACTTCCAGGCCATCACCCCCACCGCCGGCGCCCTGCCCGGCCTGCGGGCCTTCGTGGCCGCGGTGGTGGGCGGCATCGGCTCCATCCCCGGGGCGGTGGTGGGGGCGTTCATCATCGGCATCTGTGAAAACGTCATCAAAAGCACGGAATTTACCGTGTTCTCTGATGCGGGGACCTTCGCGCTGCTGATTTTGATTCTGGTGCTCAAGCCCACCGGGCTGTTCGGTGAAAAAGTCACCGATAAAGTGTAAGGGAGGGCCGGTTATGACACAACAGAAAAACAAAAAAGGCGCTGTGCTGGCCCTGCTGGGCTGCCTGCTGCTTCTGGCGGCGGTGGTCCTGCTGGAGAATGTCAGCGTATTCCTCCCCCCGGAGAGCGTCCCCAACGTGCTCAAGCCCACCAGCCAGCTCTTCGCCGTGCTGAAAAAGGGCGCGGTGTACTCCCTGGCGGCGGTGTCCATGAACCTGCTCAACGGCTTTACCGGCCTGTTCTCCCTGGGACAGGCGGGCTTCATGCTCCTGGGCGCTTACACCTACGCGATTTTGTCCGTCCCTGTGGCGGAGCGGGCCGCGGTTTACTACCTGTACGGCGGCTCTGCGGTGAATTTCTCCTTTCAGGATCTGTTCGGGTCCCTATTCGGAACCGAGGGCGTTGGGGGGGCCGTCAGCATGGGGCTGGGCGTTATGGCCGCCATGGTGCTGGCCGGCTGCGTGGCGGCGGCCTTCGCCTATCTCATCGGTCTGCCGGTGCTGCGGCTGAAGAGCGACTATCTGGCCATCGCCACCCTGGGCTTTGCGGAGATTATCAAGGCCGTGTTCCAGTGGCAGGCCCTGGGTCCCGTCACCAACGGCGCGAATATGATTAAAAGCTTTCCCACCTTCTCCAGCTTCAACATCACCGGCGCGGGGGGCAAGGTCATTCTGCGGCTGTCCACGTTTTTCCCCTTCCTGGTGGCCATCCTCTGCATCGCTGTCATCTGTATGCTGATTAACTCCTCCTATGGCCGGGCGTTTAAGGCCATCCGGGAGGACGAGATTGCCGCCGAGGCCATGGGCATCAACCTGGCCAAGCACAAGATGCTCTCCTTCTGCACCTCCGCCTTTTTCGCCGGGGTCAGCGGCGCTCTGTTCGCCATGTTCGTCACCAACGCCCAGGCCAAGGTGTACACCACCACTATGACCTATGAGATTCTGCTCATCGTGGTCATTGGCGGCATCGGCTCCATCTCCGGCAGCTGCATCGCCACCTTCCTGTATGTGGCCTGTTCCGAGTGGTGGCTGCGCTTTTTGGACAACGAGACGGTGCTGGCCAGCGGCGTGAAGCTGCCCTTCCTGCGCTCCGGCTTCCGGATGGTGGTGTTCTCCGTGGTCATCATGATCGTGGTGCTGTTCTTCCGCAGGGGCATCATGGGCGACAAGGAGCTCCCCGACCTGTTCCGGCGGAGAAAAACCAGGAAGGAGGCGGCACAATGAGCGAAACCAACATCCTACACGTGGAAAACGTGACCATGCAGTTCGGCGGCGTGGTGGCCGTCAACAACCTGTCCCTGGATGTGAACCAGGGGGAGATCGTGGCCCTCATCGGCCCCAACGGCGCGGGCAAAACCACCGCCTTCAACTGCATCACCGGGGTCTACGAGCCAACCAACGGCAAGGTGGACTTTCTGGGCAGGCCCATGGTGGAGAGCTTTCCCCAGGGCAAGATGGACAAGCAGTACGCCGGGGAAAACAAGGGGGCTTACAGCCATAAGCGCTCGCCCACCCCGGACAAAATTACCCAGCTGGGCATTGCCCGGACCTTTCAGAATATCCGTCTGTTTTCGGCCCTTACCGTCTTTGACAACGTACTCATCGCCAAGCATATGCGGGCCAGGCAGAACTATTTCAACACCATGTTCCATCTGAACCGGGCGGAAGAAAAGCGGATGCGGGAGGAGGCCATGGCCCTGCTGGAGGAGCAGGGGCTGGCCCACCTGAAGGACGAGGTCGCCGGCAGCCTGCCCTACGGCCTCCAGCGCCGGCTGGAGATTGCCCGGGCCCTGGCTACCCGCCCCCAGCTGCTGCTGCTGGACGAGCCCGCCGCGGGCATGAACCCCCAGGAGACCCAGGAGCTTACCGATTTCATCCAGCAGATTCGGGGGGAGTACAGCCTTTCCATTTTCATGATCGAGCACCACATGGACCTGGTGATGCAGATTTCCGACCGCATTTACGTGCTGGACTTCGGCAAGCTCATCGCCCAGGGCACGCCGGCGGAGGTCCAGAACAATCCACGGGTCATTGAGGCATATTTGGGGGTGGCAGACGATGCTGAAAATTGACGAGTTAAAAGTAAGCTACGGCGGCATCGAGGCGGTGAAGGGCATCACCTTCGAGGTGCCCGAACGGCAGATCGTCACCCTGATTGGCGCCAACGGCGCGGGCAAGTCCACCACCCTGCGCACCATTGCGGGGCTGGTAAAGCCCGCCTCTGGCCGTATCCACCTCCAGGGGGAGGACATCACCGGCCTTTCCCCGGACAAGATCGTCTCCAAGGGCATCACCCTGGTTCCCGAGGGGCGGCGGGTGTTCCCGGATTTGACGGTACTGGAGAATCTGAAAATCGGCGCGTACCTGCGCAGCGACAATCTGGAGGACGACCTGAAGTGGGTGTACGACCTGTTCCCCCGGCTCCAGGAACGGTCCTGGCAGGCGGCGGGCACCCTGTCCGGCGGCGAGCAGCAGATGCTGGCGGTGGGACGCGCCCTCATGTCCCGGCCCAAGATTATCATGATGGACGAGCCCTCCCTGGGGCTGGCCCCTCTGGTGGTCAAGGGGATTTTTGAGATTATCCGGGAGATCAACAAGCAGGGGGTCACCGTCCTGCTCATTGAGCAGAACGCCAATATGGCCCTGCATACCGCCGATCTGGGCTACGTCCTGGAGACGGGCAAGATTACCCTCACCGGCCCCGGCAGGGAACTGCTGGCCAACGAGGACGTGAAAAAAGCCTATTTGGGCAGTTAAAACAAAGCGGGTCCTCCCAGGGAGGACCCGTGTTTTATTTCTGGGCAATGAGAAGCTTCAGGGCCTCCACCCCTACCCGGATGGCGGCGGTGGTGTCGTGGCTCTCCTTCTGGTCCAGACCGGCCTTCTCCCGCTCCTGGTTCCAGATTACGTGAAATACCGAGCCGCACCGGACCCCCCGGGCGGCCGCCACGGTGAACAGGGCCGCCGACTCCATCTCTGAGGCCAGCACCCCCAGCCGCTTCCAGGCCTCCCACTTCTGCTCCAGGTCGAAATGCACCGGCATCCGGTGGGGAGAGTGCTGGCCGTAGAACGAATCCTTGCACTGCACCACCCCGGTGTGGGTGGGATAGCCCAATTCCTCCGCGGCCCGGACCAACGCGCAGGTCACCTGAAAATCCGGTACGGCGGGGTACTCGATGGGGGCGTACTCCCGGCTGGTTCCCTCCATGCGCACCGCCCCGGTGGCCACCACCACGTCGCCGCTCTGGACCTCCGTTTTGATTCCGCCGCAGGTGCCCACCCGGACGAAGGTGTGGACCCCCAAATTGCACAGCTCCTCCATGGCGATGGCGGCGGAGGGCCCGCCGATGCCGGTGGAAACCACGCTCACCCGCTCCCCCAGAAGGGTTCCGGTGTATGTGACGTACTCCCGGTTGGTCCGGATGTGGACGGGATGCTCAAAATATTGGGCGATGGCCCGGCACCGGCCCGGGTCCCCGGGGAGGATGCAGTAGCCGCCCGCGTCGCCGGGGCCGCACTGGATATGAAATTGCAGCTCT
This sequence comes from uncultured Oscillospiraceae bacterium, assembly GCA_910588455.1. Taxonomy (GTDB): domain Bacteria; phylum Bacillota; class Clostridia; order Oscillospirales; family Oscillospiraceae; genus Lawsonibacter. Next base: position 11,470 of record CAJUPG010000024.1, on the reverse strand, counting down.
CGGTTTTCCTCCTGCATATAAATGCCTCCTTCATTTTGTGATTATTTCTATTTTATCAAAAGTCCGGTTGCCTTTCAAGCGGGAAAGGGATATAATCAGAGCAGACTCTGATTAGAAAGGGTGATCCCCGTTGAAAATTGTCATCGTCGGCAACGGAAAGGTGGGCTTCTCTCTGGCGGAACAGCTCAGCCAGGAGGCCCACGACGTAACGGTTGTCGATACCGACGAGCAGTCCCTGCGCCGGGCCGCCGACGCGCTGGACGTTATGACCGTCAAGGGCAACGGCGTGTCCGCCCTGGTCCTGCGGGACGCGGGGGCGGCGGAGGCCGACCTGCTGGTGGCCTGCACCAACCAGGACGAGGTGAATATGGTCTGCTGCCTCACCGCCAAAAACATGGGTGCGCAATACACCATCGCCCGCATCCGCAACCCGGAGTACGCCTCCGGCTTTGACCAGATGCGCCAGGATATGGGCATCGACATGATTATCAACCCCGAATACGCCTCCGCCGTGGAAATTTCCAGGCTGCTGCGCTTCCCCTCCGCCGCCGACATTGATACCTTCTGCCGGGGCCGGGTGGAGCTGATCGGCGTACGGCTTCAGGAGGGGGATTTTGTGGTGGGCGCACCCCTGTACGCCCTGCCTGACCGGGTGAAAAAGTTATCTATGCTCTTCTGCGCCGTGGAGCGGGGGGAGGATATGGTCATCCCCAACGGCGGCTTTGCCCCCCAGGCGGGTGACAAGCTCTATCTCATCGGCCAGCCGGACAGCCTGGACCAGTTCCTGAAGCTGCTGGGCCGGTCCACCTCCAAGCCCAAGAACGTCATGATTCTGGGGGGCGGAAAAATTTCCGTCTATCTGGCGGGGAAGCTGTTGCAAATGAAGATGAAGGTGAAGCTGATCGAGCTGCGGGAGGACAAGTGCCGCACCATCAGCGAAAATCTGCCCAACGTCACCGTCATCTGCGGGGACGGCACCGACCAGGAGCTGCTGGAGGTGGAGAATCTCTCCGCCTTCGACGCCTTTGTCTCCCTCTCCGACCGGGACGAGGACAACCTGATTATCTCCCTGTACGCCGCCCAGCGGGGCTTGCCCAAGGTCGTGGCCAAGTGCAACCGGCAGAACTACACCTCCATCGCCAACTCCGTGGGGCTGGAGAGCATCATCTCCCCCAAGCTGATTACGGCGGAGAACATTTTGCAGGTGGTCCGGGGGATGCAGAACTCCCACGGCAGCGTGATGAACGCCCTGTACCGCATCGCCGACGGAAAGGCGGAGGCTATGGAGTTCATCGTCTCCCCCTCCACCCAGAATCTGGGGGTCCCCCTGAAGGATCTGCGCCTGAAGCCCGGCATTCTGATTGCCGTGGTGGTCCGCAAGGGGAAGATTATTATTCCCGAGGGCTCCACCTCCATCCAGGAGAAGGACTCCGTTATTTTAATCTCCCGCAACAGCGGCATCCTGGACCTGAACGACATCTATGCCGGAACAGACCAGTCCCCCGCCGGAACAGGGGGGAAAGCATGAATTTCCGCGTGGTATTCAAGCTCATCGGCCGCATTTTGCTCCTGCTGGCCGGGAGTATGGTTCTGCCCCTGCTGGTGGCCCTGCTCTATGGAGAGTCCCCCGCCCCCTTCCTGTACAGCATCCTGCTGCTGGGGGTGATCGGCGGAGGGCTGTCCGCCCTGCCCGCCACAAGCCGGTTCTATGCCCGGGAGGGTTTTTTTGCTGTGGCCCTGATCTGGCTGCTTACCGGGGTGGCCGGCAGTCTGCCCTTTTTGTTCTCCGGCTGGTTTGCCACTCCAATCGACTGCATCTTTGAGTCCTGTTCCGGCTTTACCACCACCGGGGCCACCATTCTGACGGAAATCGAGCCTCTGCCCAAGGGTATTTTGTTCTGGCGGTCCTTTACCCACTGGCTGGGCGGCATGGGCGTGCTGGTGCTGGCCACTGCCATCGTCCCCTCCCTGGGCATCCGCTCCCACTACCTCACCCAGGCGGAGACCACCGGACCGGTGTTCTCCAAGCTGGTGCCCAAGCAGTCCCAGACCTCCAAAATTCTCTACAGCATTTATTTCACCCTTACCGCCATTGAGACAGTATGCCTGCGCATCGCGGGAATGCCCTGGTACGACGCGCTGATCCACTCCTTTTCCACCGCCGGCACCGGGGGCTTCTCCAACCGCAACGCCAGCGTGGGGGCCTACGGCAGCGCGGCCATTGAGATTATCATTGCCGTTTTTATTCTGCTGTTCTCCGTCAACTTCGCCATCCACTTCCTGCTGCTGTGCCGGAAGTTCCGGGAGGTGCTGGAGAGCGATGAGCTGCGATTTTTCGCCGGCGTGGTGACCCTGAGCACCCTGCTCATCGCCGTGAATATCCTGCCCCAGTACGACGGCTTTTTGCAGGCCCTGCGTTACTCCTTCTTCCAGGTGACCTCCATCATCTCCACCACCGGCTTTGCCACGGCGGATTTTGTCCTCTGGCCCTCCTTCTCCCAGGCGGTTCTGGTGCTGCTGATGTTTGTGGGGGCCTGCGCCGGGTCTACCGGCGGCGGCATGAAGTGCTCCCGCATTCTGATTCTGCTCCGGTCCATCCGGCGGGAGATCAACCAGATCATCCACCCGGGCATGGTGGAGGTGGTCAAGCTGGACGGAAAGGTTGTGGAGGAAAAGGTCATCCGCACCATCAGCATTTTTATCGGCTGCTACATCCTGGTCACCCTGGGGGCCATGCTGGTCCTCACCCTGGACGGCCATAACTTCACCGTGGCTTTCTCCTCCGCCCTCACCTGCGTGAGCAACGTGGGCCCCGGCCTGGACGCGGTGGGCCCCACGGGGAATTTTGCCGCCTTCTCCGGCCCCTCCAAGCTGCTGATGTCCCTGTGCATGATCATCGGCCGGCTGGAGATTTTCCCGGTGCTGGTGCTGTTCAGCCGGGGCGCGTGGCGGAAAACCTGATGGAGCTTACGCCGCACACCCCCCTCACCCAACTGCCTGGTATTGGGGAGGCCCGGGGGAAAAAGCTGGAAAAGCTGGGCCTGCGCCAGGCGGGGGACCTGCTGCGCTACTACCCCCGGGACTACGAGGACCGGCGGCAGGTCTGGACCATCCGGGACGCCCCTCTGGAGACCAAGGTCTGCGTCCGGGCCATGGCGGCCCAGGCCCCCGCCCTGTCCCGGATTCGGGGAGGGCTGGAGCTGGTCCGGGTCCGGGCGGTGGACCACAGCGGCAGCCTGTGGATCACGTTTTTCAACCAAAGCTATGTTCAGCGGGCCATTCAGCCGGGAGAGGACTATATTTTTTACGGGACGGTGGAGCAGATGGGCAGCCGCCGCTCCATGACCAACCCGATTTTTGAGCGGGCGGACCGGCAGGCGGTCACGGGGAGCATTATTCCCGTCTACCCCCTCACTGCCGGCATCTCCAACCATCTGATGCTCACCCTGGCCCGGCAGACGGTGCCCCTGTGCGCCCGGCAGGTCCGGGAAACCCTCCCGGCCAAGCTGCGCCGGGAGTATCAGCTGGCGGGAGCGGAGTACGCCTGTCAGACCGTCCACTTTCCCCCCTCCTTTGAGGAACTGGAGACAGCCCGGAAGCGGCTGTGCTTTGAGGAGCTGTTTTATCTGTCCCTGGGGCTGTCCCTGCTCCGAGGCCGGCGGCAGGACTGCCGGGGAATCCCCCTCCCTCCCGCGCCCCTGGAGGAATTTACCAAACTGCTGCCCTTCGCCCCCACCGGAGCCCAGCGGCGGGTGATGGAGGAAATTTCGCGGGATTTGTCCCAAAACCGCCCCATGAACCGGCTTGTCCAGGGGGACGTGGGCTCCGGCAAGACGGCGGTGGCTGCCTTCGCCGCCTGGCGGGCGGTTCGGGGCGGCGGTCAGGCGGCCCTGATGGCCCCTACGGAGGTCCTGGCCGAGCAGCACGCCAAATCCCTGCAAGCTCTGCTGGGGCCGGCGGGGGTTCGGGTGGGGTTGTTTCTGGGCTCCGCCTCCGCCAAGCAGAAGCGGGAGGCCCGGCAGGCTCTGGCCGCCGGGGAGATTCACCTGGCGGTGGGCACCCATGCCCTGCTGTCCCAGGGGGTGGACTTCCAAAATCTGGCCCTGGTGATTGCCGACGAGCAGCACCGCTTTGGGGTGGCCCAGCGCTCCGCCCTGGCGGAGAAGGCCCAGACGCCCCCCCATGTGCTGGTGATGTCCGCCACCCCCATTCCCCGGACCCTGGCCCTCATCGTCTACGGGGACCTGGACGTGTCCATCATCGACCAGCTCCCCCCGGGGCGCACGCCGGTGCAGACCTATATCATCGGCGAGGACAAGCGGGCCCGGATGTATAATTTTGTCAAAAAGCTGGTGGGGGAGGGGCGGCAGGTCTATCTGGTCTGTCCCGCCGTGGAGGAAGAGCAAAATCTCAAATCCGTCAAGGCCTACGCCCAGCAGCTTCAGCGGGAGGTTTTTCCCCAGCTCCGGGTGGACCTGCTCCACGGCAAAATGCGCCCCCGGGAAAAAGAGGGGGTGATGGCCGCCTTCGCCGCCGGAGAGACCCACATTCTGGTGTCCACAACGGTGATTGAGGTGGGGGTGGACGTGCCCAACGCGGCGCTGATGGTGGTGGAGAACGCGGAGCGGTTCGGTCTGAGCCAGCTCCATCAGCTCCGGGGCCGGGTGGGCCGGGGAGGCCACGCCTCCTTCTGTGTGCTGGTCACCGCCAGCCGGAATCCCGATTCCCTGGCCCGGCTCAAGACCCTGGCCGCCACTACCGACGGCTTCAAAATCGCCGAGGAGGATCTGAAGCTCCGGGGCCCCGGGGACTTCTTCGGCAGCCGGCAGCACGGCCTGCCCCAGCTGAAGGTGGCGGATTTTTCCGGGGATTTGCGGGTGCTGCGGCAGGCCCAGGACGCGGCCCGGGCCATGCTGGAGGAGGACCGGGACCTGTCCCGGCCGGAGCACGCCCCCCTGCTGGAGCAGGTGCGGGAGCTGTTTTCCGAGACGCCGGGAATTTTCAATTAGGAGGAACCAAATTATGACGCATTTAGAAAAAGCCAAGGCCCTCCGGGGCGATACCCAGACCCACTACAACTGCGCCCAGTCGGTGCTGCTGGCCTTTGAGGACAGGATTGGATTGACGGAGGAGCAGGCCTTTCAGGTGGCCAGTCACTTTGGCGCGGGGATGCGCCACGGCGCCACCTGCGGAGTGCTGTCCGGGGGGCTGATGGTGCTGGGCCTGCTGGGCTATGACGAGAAAGCCGCTGGGGAGCTGCTGCGGCAGTTCCGGGAAAAGCATGAAGCGACCCAGTGCGCGGAGCTTTTGAGCAGGAGCAAGGACCGGGGGATCGCCCGGAAGGAACACTGCGACGGCCTGGTGCTGGAGATGGTGGAGACGCTGGAGCAGATTTTAAGCGCCCAGGGGGAATAAAAGTTCCCCCGCTGGCGTAAAGATTGACAGTGGAGACTGTTCATGCTATAATCGGGCCAACCGCAAGGCTTATCTGTACGCCCAGATAGGCCTTTTCTTATCTGGGGGGATTTTTATGCATCTTTTGGAGCTGTTTGCCATTGCCGTGGGCCTGTCTATGGATGCGTTCGCCGTCTCTGTGTGCAAGGGTCTGTCCCTGCGCAGCTACCGGCCCGGCCGCAGCCTGCTGGCGGGGCTCTACTTCGGCGGCTTCCAGGCGCTGATGCCCCTGCTGGGGTGGCTGCTGGGGGTGCGCTTTCAGCAGGTGATTGTCCGGGTGGACCACTGGATCGCCTTCGTTCTGCTGGTGCTCATTGGCGCGAATATGCTCCGGGAGGCCCGCCAGGAGGGGGAGAGCCTGGATGAGGCCATGGGCCCCCGGGCTATGCTGCCTCTGGCAGTGGCCACCAGTATCGACGCCCTGGCCGTGGGGGTTACCTTCGCCTTCCTTCAGGTGGATATCGTACCGGCGGTAGGCTTCATCGGGGTGACGACCTTTGTGCTGTCCGCCGTTGGCGTGTGGATTGGCAGCGCCTTCGGGGCCCGCTGGCGGGAGAGAGCCCAGCAGGCCGGAGGGCTGATTCTGATCCTGATGGGCGCAAAAATACTCATTGAACATCTGGGGCTGCTGACGCTATGATAAATCAGATTACAATCCACGATTTTGCCGCGCCGGAGCTGGACGTCTACGCCCGGCTGACGGAAAATCAACTGGTCAACCGGGCGGACCCGGCCCACGCCATGTTTGTGGCGGAGAGCCCTCTGGTCATTGACCGGGCGCTGGACGCGGGGTGCAGGCCCATCTCCTTTTTGATGGAGCCCCGGCATCTGGAGGGCAGGGGCCGGGCGGTGGTGGAGCGCTGTCCGCAGGTTCCCGTCTACACGGCGGAGCTGGAGGTGCTCACCCAGCTGACCGGCTTCCACCTGACCCGGGGGATGCTGTGCGCCATGTACCGGCCCCCGCTGCCCGGTCTGGAGGCTGTGTGCGCCGGGGCGCGGCGGGTGGCGGTGCTGGAAAATGTGATGAACCCCACCAACATCGGGGCTATTTTCCGTTCCGCCGCCGCACTGAATATCGACGGGGTGCTGCTGACCAGCGCCGGCAGCGATCCCCTCTACCGGCGGGCCGTGCGGGTGAGCATGGGGACGGTGTTTCAGGTGCCCTGGACCTACTTGCCCGAACACTGGCCGGAGGTGCTCCATGGGATGGGCTTTAAAACCGCCGCTATGGCCCTCCGGGAAGATTCCCTGCACATTGCGGACCCCCGCCTTCAGGCCCAGCCCAAGCTGGCCATTGTGATGGGCACGGAAGGGGACGGCCTGGCCTCCGGGAGCATCGCCGGGTGCGACTATACCGTGCGCATTCCCATGTCCCACGGGGTAGACTCCCTGAACGTAGCCGCGGCCAGCGCGGTGGCCTTTTATCAGCTGGCCGCTCTGGTCTAAAAAAATTCCCGCCGGAAAAACCGGCGGGAATTTTTAGGTTCGCAGGGTAAGCGCCAGATCCAGAATCCGCAGGGCAGTCTCCTCCTTGGAAAGCAGAGGCAGCTCCACGGTGCTGCGGGCGGTAATCAGGGTCATAACGTTGGTGTCCGTGCCGAAGCCCGCGCCCTCCACCTTCAGGTTGTTGGCGCAGATCATATCTACCTTCTTTTTCTCCAGCTTGGCCCGGCTGTTTTCCACCATGTCCCGGGTCTCCATGGAGAAGCCGCAGATCACCTGGTGCCTGGAGCGGTTTTGGCCCAGATACTGCAAAATATCCTGGGTCCGCTTCAGGGGAATGGACAGGTCGGCGTCCTTTTTCTTCATCTTGTCGTCGCTGTATCCGGCGGGGGTATAGTCCGCCACAGCGGCGGCCTTAAAGATCAAATCCGCCTGTCCGCAGCGCCGGGCCACCGCCTCAAACATATCCTGGGCGGAGACAACGTCCACCACCTCCACGAAGGGAGGAGGCTCCAAAGGGGAGGGGCCGGAAATCAGGGTCACCTGAGCCCCCCGGAGCATGGCCATTTTCGCCAGGGCATAGCCCATTTTGCCGGAGGAATGGTTTGTCAAAAAGCGCACCGGGTCCAGGGCCTCCTGGGTGGGACCGGCGGTCACCAGCACCCGAAGGCCCTTCAGATCCGGTTCAAACGCCAGCCGGCGCAGAACATAGTCCTTCAATACCTCCGGCTCCGGCAGCTTGCCTGCCCCCACGGCTCCGCAGGCCAGACGGCCGCTGGCAGGGGGGACCACCTCCCAGCCGAAGCGCTCCAGGGTGTTCAGATTTTCCTGGGTGACGGGGTTGTCCCACATCCGGGTATTCATAGCCGGGGCAATCAGCTTGGGGCAGGCGCAGGCCAGCACGGTGGTGGTGAGCATATCGTCCGCCAGCCCGTGGGCCAGCTTGGCGCAGATGTTTGCCGTGGCCGGGGCAATCAGCACCAGATCCGTCCGGTCCGCCAGGGCGATGTGCTCCACCTGATGCTGAAAGTTCCGGTCGAAGGTATCCACCATCACCCGGCGGCCGGTAAGCTGCTCAAAGGTCAGAGGGGTGATAAATTGGGTGGCATGGGCGGTCATAACCACTTCCACCGCCGCCCCCAGCTTCACCAGGGCAGAGGCCAGGGCTGCGGCCTTATAGGCGGCGATGCCGCCGGTGACCCCCAGCAGGACAGTCTTGCCTTTCAGCATAGGACCTCCTCCCACTGGGACTCTTTAAATCCCGCCAGCACAAAATCCTCCCCAATCAGCAGGGGACGCTTGACCAGCATTCCGCTGGAGGCCAGCAGGGCGAGCTGTTCCTCTTCGGACAGGGAGGACAGCTTGTCCTTCAGACCCAGGGCGCGGTACTCCATGCCGGAGGTGTTGAAGAACTTCTTCAGGGGCAGGCCGCTCTTCTGATGCCAGTCTCGCAGCTCCTCCAGGGTGGGGTTGTCCTCCTTGATGTCCCGGAGGGCGTAAGAAATCTTCTTGCCGTCCAGCCACTTGCGGGCCTTCTGGCAGGTGGTGCATTTCGGGTAGCAGACGTACAGCATGGCAGAGTCCCTCTTAATAGCTCATCTGCTTGCGGCGGGACAGGTTCATGGTGCCATCCTGCATCTGGTCCAAATCCTCCAGGCTTTTGCCGGTGCCGTAGACCACGCAGGAGATGGCGTCGTCGGCTACATGGGTCTCAATGCCCGTGTGGGATTCCACCAGCTTGTCGAAGCCCCACACCAGGGAGCCGCCGCCGGTCATCAGAATGCCGTTGGTGGAGATGTCCGCCACCAGCTCCGGGGGGGTGCGCTCCAGAACGCTGTGGATGGCCTCCAGAATCCGGGTGGAGGGCTCTTCAAAGGCTTCGATCATCTCGCTGGAGGAGACGGAGAATACGCGGGGCAGGCCGGTCATCAGGCAGCGGCCCTTGATTTCCATGGTGACCTCCTCCGGCCGGGGAAACACGCAGCCGATGGTCATTTTCAGTTCTTCAGCGGTCCGGTCGCCAATGAGAACGTTGTGCTTGCGGCGGATATATTTGATTACCGCTTCGTCAAATTTATCGCCGGCTACTTTGATGGAGGCGGACTCCACCACGCCGCCCAGGGAGATTACGGCGATGTCCGACGTACCGCCGCCGATATCCACCACCATATGGCCGTCGGGCTTGGCAATGTCGATGCCAGCGCCGATGGCAGCGGCCACGGGCTCCTCAATCAGATACACCCGCCTGGCTCCCGCCTGGATGCCTGCGTCAATTACGGCGCGCTCCTCCACTTCGGTGATGCCGGAGGGGATACAAATGATTACCCGGGGCTTGAACAGCCGGAAGGTGGTCACTTTCCGGATAAATTCTTTCAGCATACGCTCGGTCATATCGTAGTCGGAGATAACTCCTTCCCGCAGAGGGCGCATGGCGGCGATGTTGCCGGGGGTGCGGCCCAGCATAGCCTGGGCCTCCGCGCCCACCTTGAGCAGCTTTCCGGTGTTTTTGTCCATAGCCACCACGGAGGGCTCCCGCAAGACCACGCCCTTACCCTTGATGAATACCAGAACGGAGGCGGTGCCCAGGTCGATGCCAATATCTTTACTAAACATAGATCATCCACACTTTCTCAATTTTTACAAAATAATCTGTTTATGTCCGTCGTCCGGCCGCAGCCGGAAGAATATTCAGAGCCTTCCCTTTATTATAGCCCGGCTGCGGGTACATTTCAACCGTGTTTTTGCCAATTTTCCGGCTTCTTTTTCCGATTATTCTCTGGCTCTTGCCAAAGTGAGGCAGGTGACCTCCCTGGCCCCCATCTCCCGCAGAACCCGGCAGCCCTCCAGCAGGGTGGAGCCGGTGGTGACCACGTCATCCACCAGAAGCACCCGCTTGCCCTGGCAGTCCGCCCCGGCCAGGGGCCGGCAGACGCCGGACACGTTGGCGCGGCGGTCCGATTCCGCCTCCAGGCCGGACTGGGCCGGATTGTCCCGGGGCTTGTCCAGCAGCGGGAGGGCGGGCAGCTGGAGCCGTGCGGCGGCCTCCCGGGCCATCAGCTCGGCCTGATTATAGCCCCGCTCCCGGCGGCGCTTGGGTCCCAGGGGCATCCAGGTAATCAGGTCTCCTGCCGGGGCGATTTGGGCGAGGACGGCCCCGTAGCAGGGGGCGTACATCCGCCGGCCGGAAAATTTGTACCGCCGGACAGACTGGGCCGCGTTTCCCTGGTAGCGCAGGGCGGACAGGCAGGAAATCCCGCCCTCCAGCACGCGCTCCAGCTGGTGGTCCCGCAGCCAGGGCAGCTCCTCCCGGCAGCGGCTGCACAGCAGCCTCTCTCCGGAGACCTGGTCCAAAACCCGCTGGCAGAATGGGCACAGAGGCGGGTAGAGCCAATCCAACAGACGGTCCAGGGCCCTCATGGCAGGTCCTCATTGGAAATGGGGCCGTGCTCCTTTTCATAGTCCCGGACGCACTTTTGGATCAGGTAGAGTATCTGCCCGCTCATGGAGCGGCCATCGTAGGCGGCCACAAAGCGGAACTTGTCATGCAGCTTTTCGTCCATTCGGATGCTGAAATGGATTTTTCCTTGGGGCTGGTTCATGGTTGCTTCACTCCTGTCGCCTGTTAGCATATCGGATGCAAGAAGATTTCATCCGTTTTTAGTGCATTTTTACGGCATTATTTTTTTGCGCGAAAAAAATGGATTGACAAAGAGGGCATAATGTGGTAAGATACGGGAGCTGAAGTGAGATATGCTACAGCTCCCATGCGGGTGTAGTTCAATGGTAGAATCCCAGCCTTCCAAGCTGGTCGCGTGGGTTCGATTCCCATCACCCGCTCCATATGCGCCTGTAGCTCAGGTGGATAGAGCAACTGCCTTCTAAGCAGTGGGTCAGGGGTTCGAGTCCCTTCAGGCGTACCATGCCGCGTATCTCCTCCATATGGTGGGTGTAGCTCAGTTGGTTAGAGCATCGGATTGTGGTTCCGAGGGTCGAGGGTTCGAGTCCCTTTACCCACCCCATATGACCAGTAGGGCCGGAGCCTGCGGCTCCGGCCCCGGTTTTTCCGTTCGGTACAGGGGTGTAGCCAAGTGGTAAGGCAAGGGACTTTGACTCCCTCAGTCGCTGGTTCGAGTCCAGCCATCCCTGCCATTTTTCTCTCCCCAGACAAGATCAGAATATGACCCAGTAGCTCAGTCGGCAGAGCACCTGCCTTTTAAGCAGGGTGTCCGGAGTTCGAATCTCCGCTGGGTCACCATGATAAGTTGACAGGCTGCCAAGGGGGTGGTCTGTCAACTTTTTATATTGTATATATCAAACCTATTGCGCCGCAGTGATTTCACTGCGGTCAGCTTGTCGAAAAGCGGCCTGCCAGGAAAAAGTTCTGGCAGGCCGCAAAGCATAAAGATACATAAGGGCAGCAAACAGGAGGAAAGAGTGAGTAGATAGCCGTTTTGCTTTCCATCTGGCCAGCTTTTTGAGATTCATGGCAGCAAACTTAAGCCTCACCCATTTGGAGACCTGGGCAAGACCTCTATAAAGCGTATAGCGCATACCATGCTTTTCTTTGGCATCG
>CAJUPG010000023.1 GCA_910588455.1 uncultured Oscillospiraceae bacterium | reverse complement strand
TTCGACTGTTCCTTTACATACGAATGTTCAGTTGCGTTATGAACACTCGACATGGTGCCGGTGACCGGACTCGAACCGGTACGCTGTCGCCAGCGGTGGATTTTGAGTCCACTACGTCTACCAATTCCATCACACCGGCCTATGGGGCCGCGCCCTTCTGGGCACTTTGTTATTATACTGGAAACCGGCGGAAAATGCAAGCAAAATTTCTCTCCTGTATCTTAACAAATTATTCACCGAATTTCCCAAATATCGTTTATAATATGATAGAATGGCAAAAGAGGAAAGGCTGGTGTTACTATGCCCCAGAGGGTTCTGATCGTAGAGGACGACAACAATATCGCCGAGCTGCTCCATCTCTATCTGGAGAAGGAGGGCTACGAGACCCGGGTGGCCCGGGACGGGGGAACGGCGGTGGAGCAGTTCCACGCCTTCCAGCCCGATTTGGTGCTGCTGGATCTGATGCTGCCGGTAATGGACGGCTGGGCAGTGCTGAAAAAAATCCGGGAGAGCGCCAAAACCCCGGTGATTATGCTCACTGCCAAGGGGGAGACCACCGACAAGGTCTCCGGCCTGGAGATGGGCGCCGACGACTACATCGTAAAGCCCTTCGTCATGAAGGAGGTTTTGGCCCGGATTCACGCGGTGATGCGCCGGGTAGGAGGCGAGGAGGAGCCGAAGGCCAAAAAGCTGACCTTTGACAAGCTGGTCATCAATCTGGATTCCTACGAGCTGCTGGTGGACGGCAAGCGGGTGGACACCCCGCCCAAGGAGCTGGAGCTGCTGTTCCATCTGGCGGCCTCCCCCAACCGGGTGTTTACCCGCAATCAGCTGCTGGACGAGGTGTGGGGCTTCGACTACTTCGGGGACTCCCGCACGGTGGACGTACACATCAAGCGCCTGCGGGAGAAGCTGGAGGAGGTCAGCGACCAATGGCGGCTGAAAACCGTGTGGGGCGTGGGGTACAAATTTGAGGTCGCCGCCCCGTGAAGAGTATCTACAAGCGGCAGCTGTCCATGATGCTGGGGATCGTGTTTCTCTCCTTTACTCTGCTGTCCGCCGCTTTTATGCTGCTGTCCTACCGCTATATCATCGCCGACAAGCGCAGCGCGGTGGAGCGCAACGCCCAGGACCTGGCGGACCTGGTCAGCCAGTATGTGAAAAGCCCCCTCAGCGGCGACGTGACCGACGAGATCTTTACCAATTCCCTGCTCACCATCTCCAAGGCTTCCGACTCCCTGGTGGTGCTGGCGGACAGCAACGGCAAGGTGATTTACACCTGCGACGGGGAAAATATCTATTTGTTCACCTCCACCGTCCTCCTGCCCCAGTTTCTGATCCAGCAGGTCCGGGACCAGGGGGGATATACGGGCATGACCAATTTGGACGGCCTCTATCCGGAGAACCGCTACGTGGCCGCCCGGCCCTACACCATTGCCGCCAAGGGGCAGGTTGTGCCGGTGGGCATGGTGCTGGCTTCGGCGGATACCTCCAGCGTGCTGGAGATGTGGCGGGCCACGGGGACCATCTTCTTCTTCACCGCCGTGGTGGTGCTGCTGATCGCCGTAATCGCCGCCTCCCTCACCTCCGCCCTTCAGACCCGGCCCATCAACGAGATGGTGGACGCGGCCCGGAAGTTTGGTCAGGGGGAGTTTGACGTGCGGGTGAGCACCAGTGGGGACAACTGCGACGAGCTGCACAATCTGGCGGTGGCCTTCAACTCCATGGCCAATTCCCTGGCCCAGGTGGAGGCCCAGCGCAGCGAGTTCATCGCCAATGTGTCCCACGAGCTGAAAACGCCCATGACCACCATCGCCGGCTTTGCGGAGGGGATTCTGGACGGCACCATCCCCCCGGAGCGGGAACGGGAGTCCCTGGAGATCATTGTCTCTGAGACCCGGCGGCTGTCCCGGCTGGTGCGCCGGATGCTGGACCTGTCCCGGCTGAAGGCTCTGACGGAGAACGTTACCGCCCAGGAGCAGTTTGATTTGACCGACGTGCTCTCCCGGGTGGTTATCAACCTGGAGGGCAAGATCACCCAGCGGGGGCTGGACGTGAACGCGCAGCTGCCGGAGGAGCCTTTGATGGTGTGGGGGGACCCGGACGCGGTGACTCAGATCTGCTACAATTTGCTGGACAACGCGGCCAAATTTGCCGCTCCGGAGACCACTCTGACCATCTCCACGGTGAAAAAGGACGGCAAGGTCCACACCACCATCCAGAATCTGGGGGCGACCATCCCGCCGGAGGAGCTGCCCCTGCTGTTTGACCGGTTCCACAAAACCGACGCCTCCCGCAGCGCGGACCGGGACGGAGTGGGGCTGGGATTGTATATCGTCAAAAGCCTGATTGGCAACCTGAAAGAACAGATCACCGCCACCAGTGAGGACGGGGTAACCCGGTTTACCTTCACCCTTACGCTGGCCTGAGAGGGAGTGCATTTCCAATGAAAGACATGGAGCAGCTGTGGCAGGGGGGCCCCTGGGAACAGCCGGAGCCTCAATTTCCCCCGCCGCCCCCGGTGATGATTCCACCGCCCCGGGCAAAGACGAAAAAAACCGCCAGGCGCCGCCGGAAGTGGCGGGGGTTTGCGATGATGCTGGCCCTGATTATCGGTGCCGTGGGACTGGTGGCCCTGGTGGGAAACCTGCCCTCGGACAGCGAATTGAGCCGGTGGTTTACCCTGCCCGTCCCCAGTGAAGAGAACCCTTCGGTGATCCAGCGGGACATTGACGAATTTCAGCAGCCGAAGCTCCCCCAGGCGGAGACGGGCACCGGCGTGACCATGCAGCTGCTGCCCCAGGAGGGAAGGCCGGGGGACTGGGCGGACCTGTATGAGCAGGTCCGGGTGTCCATTGTGTCCATCCAGTCCCGGGGCCGGCGCAGCTACAGCGGCGGCACCGGCGTGATTTTGACTCAGGACGGCTACATCCTCACCAACGCCCACGTGATTGAGGGGAGTCTGGGGGTGGAGGTCCAGCTGTGGAACAACCACAGCTATGAGGCGGAGCTGGTGGGCTACGACTTTGCGGAGGACCTGGCGGTCCTGAAAATTGACGCGGAGAGGCTGGTTCCCGCCCGGTTCGGAGACTCAGAGCTGCTGCGTCCGGGAGACGCGGTGGCCGCAGTAGGGGATCCCCTGGGCTACTCCGGCTCCATCAGTGAGGGGATCATCTCCGGCCTGGACCGGGATATGGAGGTAGACGGGGTGACCATGGACCTGATCCAGACCAGCGCCCCCATAAACTTCGGCAACTCCGGGGGGGCGCTGCTCAACGACCGGGGCCAGGTCATCGGCATCACAACCATCAAAATGGTCTCGGAGGACGGGGACATTGAGGGCCTGGGCTTTGCCATCCCCTCCGCCCGGGTGAAATTTGTGGTGGACCGGCTGATTGCAGGGGAAGAGATCGTCCACTCCGCCTTTGGCATTACCGTGGACCGGCGGCATTTGGAGGAGGGTGGCATTCTGGTGTTGGAGGTGAGCGCCAACAGCGGCGCCCAGGAAGCCGGCCTGAAGCCCCGGGATGTGATTGTGGCGGTGGAGGGCCGGGCGGTGTCCGACACCAGTGATCTGGCCCGGATCACCCGGGCCCGGGGCGTGGGTGATTTGGTGGAAATCACCGTGCGCCGGGGGGAGGACCTGCTGGAGCTCACCATTCCCCTGGTGAAAGCGGAGGGCTGAGGATGGACCTTTGCAGCGCATCGGAGCTCAAAAGCCTGCTGGCCCGGCACGGGTTCCGGTTTTCCAAATCGAAGGGCCAAAATTTTCTCATTGCCCCCTGGGTGCCGGAGGATATCGCCGCCGCCGCCGGGGTGGACGGGACCTGCGGCGTAGTGGAGGTGGGCCCCGGGGTGGGTCCTCTTACCTGCCAGCTGGCCAGGCGGGCGGGGAGAGTCGCCGCCGTGGAGCTGGACCGGGACCTGTTTCCCATCCTGGCGGAGACCTTGGCCGGCTATGATAATGTGCAGATTGTCGAAGGGGACATTTTGAAAACCGATATTCCCGCCCTGGTGGCGGAGCGGCTGCCGGGCCTCACCCCCATCGCCTGCGCCAACCTGCCCTATAATATCACCTCCCCCGCCCTGTCCGCCTTGATTGAGGCCGGGTGCTTCGCGTCTATCACGGTGATGATCCAGCGGGAGGCGGCCCTGCGGGTGTGCGCCCGGCCGGGAACGGCGGACTATGGGGCCTTTTCTGTATACTGCCAGTACCACACAAAGCCGGAGCTGCTGTTTGAGGTGCCCCCGGAGTGCTTCATGCCCGCGCCGAAGGTGACCTCAGCGGTGGTGCGGCTGGTCCCCCGGCCCCGGCCGGAGGAGGTAGACGACCCGGCCCATTTTTTCAAGGTGGTGCGGGGGGCCTTCGGCCAGCGGCGCAAGACCCTGGCCAACGCCCTGAGCGCCGTGTTTGGAGACAAGACCGCCATCGCCGCCGCCCTGGAGTCCTGCGGCCTTCCCCCAGACATCCGGGGGGAGCGGCTGTCCATTCCGGAATTTGCGGCCCTGTCCAAAGCAATGCGGGAGTAGGAATTTCCTACCCCCGCTTTTTTATGCGCCGAAAAATTGAATCTGCATATTGTCCGAGCTGCTCATGTACACCAGATTGCCGTATCTGAGAAGAAAATCCACTGTATCTCCCACGGCGTAGGGGGCGGCACCGTCCTGCACGTCCAGAATGGTGTGATCGGAGGAGGCCCCCATCACTTCAATGCCCGGGTCTGTGGGGATCAGGTCGAAGGGGTCCCCGTAGTCCACCTTGCCCACCCCCAGCAGGGCCTTCTCCCGGAACCCCTTGTCGATGTAGACGGGAGTCTTGCCAAAGGCGTCCACGGTGATCTGCCCCACCGGGTGGGTGGGCTTCACCCGCCGCTCGATGACCTCCGCCCGGAGCGTAAATACATCCTGGTGGAGAAAATCCACCGGCTCCCCGCCGATGCGGCCGTTGATGATAATCTCTCCCAGCCGGAGCATATTGATGCGGGGGGGCATATTGTCCTCCAAAATGCGGGGGAAGGAGGAGGACGCGCCGCCGGAGACGTATTTCAGCTTCCGGCCAATGGTCTGCTCCACCCGGTCGGCCAGGTCCGCCAGCTCGTCCAGCTTCTCCCGGGTGGCGGCGATGGCCCCATAGCAGCCCAGATTGGTGCCAACTCCCAGCAGCTCCAGGTGGGGCATATGCCGTTCAATGTCCAGAGCGGCGCGAATCAGCTCGTCCTTGTCCCAGAAGCCTTCCCGCAGGTCCCCCAGGTCCGCCATCAGAATGACCTGATGGCGCTTGTTCTGCCGTCCCGCCTCCTCATTGGCCCCCCGCAGCACGGTCAAGTCGCTCTGGAGGCTGCATTGGGCGTAACGGACCACGTCCTCCAGGGCGGAGAGCATGGGAACCCGGATCATAAGCAGGGGGGTCTGAATGTCCGCCTGATAGAGCTCCCGGAGCTGCTCAGACCGGGAGGTGCCCAAAAAGTCGCAGCCGCACTGGTCGTATACGTGGGCGGCGTGGGGCAGGCCGTGAAAGCCCTTGACAATGGCGGCCACGGCGATGCCCTGGGCCCGGCAGCGGTCTACCGTGCGGGTGATGTTCTCCCGCAGCTTGGTCAGGTCAACCCGCAGCTGGGGATAGCGCTGCTGTGTTGTTTCGTTCATAATGTGCCCTCCTGTATATGGAAGTTATGCCCCCGCCGGGACCGAAGCTCCGGCGGGGGCATAGCAAAGGAGAGGAGTTTATTAGTTGCAGCCCAGCTCGGCCATGGACTCGTCGATGGCCTTGACCACGATGTCAACCTCGTCCTGGGTGGCGACCAGCGGGGGGATGAAGCGCAGCACACAGCCGGCGGTGCAGTTGATGAGCACGTCCCGCTCGAAGCACTTGTTCACGATCTGGGGGCCAATGTCGTTGTTGGCCAGCTCCACGCCGTTAATCATACCCATGCCGCGCACTTCCTTCACGGTGTTGGGGTACTTCTTGGCCAGCTTCTCGGTAAGCTGGGCCCGGAAATACTCGCCGGTCTTGGCGGCGTGGTCCATCAGACCCTCGTTGAGCATGGTATCCAGGGTGGCCTCCGCCAGACCGCAGGCCAAGGGGCCGCCGGCGAAGGTGGAGCCGTGGGTGCCGGGGGTCAGGGTGCCGGCGGCGTCGCCCCGGGCGCAGACCGCGCCGATGGGTACGCCGGAGCCCAGGGCCTTGGCCATGGAGCAGGTGTCGGGCTCCACGCCGTAGTTCTGGTGGGCGAACAGCTTGCCGGTGCGGCCGGAGCCCACCTGCACCTCGTCGAACATCAGCAGGATGCCCCGCTCGTCACAGATGTCGCGCAGGCCCTGGAGGAACTCCTGGGTGGCGGGACGGACGCCGCCCTCGCCCTGGACGGGCTCGGTAAGGATGGCGCAGACCTTATCGTCCAGCTGCTCCTTCACGGACTCCAGGTTATTGAACTCCGCATAGCGGAAGCCCTCGGGCAGGGGGGAGAACCACTTGGGATTGTGGACGATCTCCTGGCCGGTGGCGGTGGCGGTAGCCAGGGTGCGGCCGTGGAAGCTTTTCAGCATACTGATGACCACATAGCGCTCGGGATGGCCGTGGTCCACCGCGTATTTACGGGCCAGCTTGATCTGTCCCTCATTGGCCTCAGCGCCGGAGTTGGCATAGAATACCTTGTCGAAGCAGCTGTTCTCCACGATCATCTTGGCCACCTGGATGGCGGAGGGGTTATAGTAGTAGTTGGAGCAGTGGAGCATACTGGCGTGGTCCGCCAGAGCCTTCACCACGGCGGGGTGGTTGTGGCCCAGGCCGTTGACGGCGATGCCGCCCACGAAGTCCAGATACTTGTGGTTGTCCAGGTCCCAGACCCAGCAGCCCTCGCCGCGGTTCATGACGATGGGCATACGGGCGTGGTTGCCGTACAGGTATTGGTCGGCAGCGGCGATGGCTTCGGCGTTGCTCTCGAATTTCTTAATCATAGGAAATTCCTCCTTATAATAAATTTCAGGCTTTGATGCCCGCGCTGGGCAGGTCCTTGCCCACGGTGGTCCCGTTGCCCTCACTGGTGAAGGCCTCGTAGAGCATACTGTGGGGTTTTCTTCCGTCAATGATATGGACGTTGGTGACGCCCTCCTCAATGGCCTGCACGCAGCAGTCCACCTTGGGAATCATGCCCCCGGCGATGGTGCCCCGTTCCTTGAGCATGGGCACGTCGGCAATGTTCAGATAGCTGATCACGTCCCGGATCTTGATGTCGTTGCACAGGCCCTCAATGTCGGTCAAAATCATAAGCTTCTCCGCGCCCAGGGCTCCGGCCAGCTTACTGGCGGCGGTGTCGCCGTTGATGTTGAAGCTGTTGCCCTGGCCGTCGGTGCCCACGGGAGCCACCACGGGGATGTACCCCGCGTCCAGCATGGCCAGCACAGGCCCGGCGTTCACCTTCACCACGTCGCCCACAAAGCCCAGCTCTTCGCTGCGCTGGACACACTGGAACAGATTCCCGCTGATGCCGGACAGACCCACGGCCTGCCCGCCCTGCTGGTTGATGCGGCCAACCAGCTCGCTGTTCACCTGGCCAATCAGGACCATCTCCACCACCCGGATGATCTCGGCGGAGGTGTACCGCAGGCCGTTGATGAACTTGACCGGGATGTCCAGCTGCTCCAGCATCTTGTTGATGCCGGGGCCGCCGCCGTGGCACAGCACGGGCTTCAGACCCAGGGTTTTCAGCAAAACCACGTCCCGAATGACGTTGGCCTTCAGCTCCTCGTTAATCATGGCGTTGCCGCCGTACTTGATGACAACGATCTTGCCCTGGTACTTGCTCAGGTAGGGGACGGCCTCCATAAGAGTTTCGATCTTCTGCTCAATACTCATTGCGTCCTCCCGATTAGCTGCGGTAATCGCCGTTGATGGTGACGTAGTCGTGGGTCAGATCGCAGCCGTAGGCGGTGGCGCAGGCGTCGCCGGAGTGGAAGTCCACAATCACGGTGACGTCATGCTCAGTGAGAACGGCGGTGGCCTTCTCCTCATCAAACTGGGTGCCGAAGCCGCCCTCCATCACGACCACCTCACCGGCGTCGCTCTTCAGGATGCAGTCGGCCTTGGTGGGGTCGATGTCCGCGCCGGAGTAACCGGCGGCAGCCATAATGCGGCCCCAGTTGGCGTCCCGGCCGAACACGGCGGCCTTGAACAGGTTGGACCCGGCGATGGAGCGGGCCACCAGACGGGCGTCCTGCATGGTGGCCAGATTCCGGGCCTCCACCACGATCAGGTGGGTGGCGCCCTCGCCGTCGCTGGCGATGGAGCGGGCCATGTGGATGCAGATGTCCTCCACCAGCTTGGCAAAGGCGGCGATATCCTCCTCAGACTCGATGGCCACGCCGGAGGCGCCGTTGGCAATGAGGAACAGGCTGTCGTTGGTGCTGGTGTCGCCGTCCACAGTGGTCATGTTGAAGCTCTTGTCGGCGCTCTCCGCCAGAATTTTCTGGAGGATGGGGGCGGCGACCTTGGCGTCGGTGGTGATGTAGGCCAGCATGGTGGCCAGGTTGGGGTGGATCATGCCGGAGCCCTTGGACATGGCGCCGATACGCACCGTGCCGCCGGACAGCTCCAGCTCAAAGGCCACTTCCTTCAGCTTGGTGTCGGTGGTCATGATAGCCCGGGCGGCTTCGGTGCCCCCCTTGTCCGACAGGCTGGCCACGATTTCGGGCAGGCCGGCAATCAGCTTGTCGATGGGCTGCTGCTGTCCGATTACGCCGGTGGAGGAGACGAACACCTCATCCTCACCCAGCCCCAGCAGGCGCTCCGCTTCGCGCTCCACCTTCTTGGCGTTGGCAATGCCCTGCTCGCCGGTGGCGGCGTTGGCGTTTCCGCTGTTGATGACGAAGGCCCGGGCCTTCCCCTTCTTCAGCACCTCACGGCCCAGAATGACCGGAGCGGCGCAGAACTTGTTGGTGGTGAACACGGCGGCGCAGGAGGACTCATAGTCGGACACCACCACGGCCACGTCGGGCTTGGGGTTGGGCTCTTTTTTCACTTTGATGGCGCAGTATTTGGCGGCGGCACGGAAGCCCTTCGGCGCGGTGACGCCTCCCTCGATCGTTTTGTAGCTCATTGTGTTTGCTCTCCTTTCCGGCGGTGTTTACGGTTAGGGATACATGGCGGGGATCATCAGGCCGGTGGTCTCGGGCAGGTCAAAAATGATATTCATGTTCTGGATGGCCTGGCCGGCGGCGCCCTTGCCGATGTTGTCGATCACGGAGCTGATAATGGCGCGCTTGGTGCGCTTGTCGTAAGTGGGGGTGATGCAGCACAGGTTGGTGCCGGCGGTCCACTTGGTCTGGACGGGCTTGCTGGCGGGGAACACGTGGACAAAGGGTTCGTCCTTATAATAACGGCTGTAGAACTCAAACAGCTCCTCGTCGCTGGTGTCCTGATTCAGGGTGGCATACAGGGTGACCTCAATGCCGCGGATCTGGGGGGTGAGGTGGGGCTGGAAGTTGATGAACTGCCAGGTCTCAGGCTGCATCAGATCCTTGCCGGTGATGTAGGCGATGTTCTGCTCGATCTCGGGGGTGTGCCGGTGGCTTCCGCCCAGGGCGTAGGCACAGAAGCTGTTGCTGGCCTCCGCCAGAAGCTTGTTGGGGGCGGGCCGGCGGCCGGCGCCGGTAAAGCCGCTCTTGGCGTCCACAATGATGGTGTTTTCCACCACCATGTTCTCCTTCAGAATGGGCATCAGGCCCAGGGTGGAGGCGGTGGGGTAGCAGCCGGGGTTGGAGATCAGGCTGGCCCCCTTGGCCAGGTCCCGCATGACCTCAGGGATGCAGTACACGGCGTCCTTGGTCATCTGATGGTCGGGGTGCTCCAGGTGATACCACTTCTCCCAGACCTTGGCGTCCCGGAAGCGGATGTCCGCGCCGAAGTCAATGAACTTTTTGCCGCCGGCCAGGACCTTGGCGGCCAGGGCGGGGACGGTGCCCGCGTCGATGGCGGTGAACACCACGTCGCTCTCCTTAATAATGGTATCAATGGAAGCGTCGTCCATGGAGAGGATCTCCTGGTCATAGAAGCCCACCAGGGCGGGGTGCTCGTCCTGAATTCTGCGTCCGGCGGCGAAGGAGTCGGCCACGTAAGCGATCTTGGCTTCGGGATGGTGGATCATCAGACGCAGCAGTTCACCGCAGGCATAGCTGGCCGCACCGCAGACAGAAAAACGAATCATTGTACTCTACCTCCTGAAAATGAAAGTTGTAAAGGTTTGTATCCGCACAGCGCCTGCAAACGCTGTGGACGACAAATATTCGAAAATGGGGAAAGTGCCTAAAAAACTCCCCAGATCCTACTTGATATTATACACTATAAACATTCAGCACACAACCAAATGTTGCGTATTTTATCCATTCTTTTTTTGAATGTATTTTCCGCCGGAGAGAATTCACGGGCTGTCCGCTGCCCAGTCCAGCACATGGGAGATAAACCGCTGGGTGGCCGGGGAGACGGGAGAGTCTTTTTTCACGGCGATGCCGATGTTCCGGTACAGAGGGGTGTCAAACTCCTTGCCCACCACCCGGAACCGGTCGTTGTCCACAGAGAGTTCGTGGAGGATGGACACGCCCAGGCCGCACTCCACCATAGACAGGATGGTGTAGCTGTCGATGACCTGATAGCTGATCTTGGGGCGTTTGGACAGGGAATCCAGGATTTTGGTGATTTCGTAGTCCTTGTCCTCCTCCAGCTTGATAAAGGGTTCCTCCGCGATCTGCTCCAGGGGAAACCGGGGCAGAGAGGCCATGGGGTGGTCCACCGGCAGCACCGCCAGCAGCCGGTCCTGCTTCAAAAAGGTGGTGGAAAGGGAATCGGACGTGGGCATGGAGACAAAACTGCAATCCACTTCCCCCCGGCGCAGCCACTCCTCCAAATCGTTGTACTCCCCGATGCGCAGGTAGAAATTGATGTTGGGGTAGGCCTCCCGGAAGGACTTCATAATCTGGGGCAGCCACCGCATGGACACGCTGGATACGGTGCCCACCCGGATCAGGCCATAGCCTACATGGTGGATTTCCTCAATGCGCTGCTCCAGCTTTTTGTGTTCGTTGCAGATGGACTGGAGCAGGGGAAGCAGCACAAAGCCCTCGGAGCTGACGGAGATGCCCGCCCGGCTGCGCTGGAGCAGCTTGATGCCCCATTCCCGCTCCAGATCGGCGATCATGCGGCTGACGGCTGACTGGGTGTAACCCAGCTGCTCGGCGGCGGCGGTGATGCTGCCGGTCTCGATCGTCTTTAAAACCGCGTTGTATTTCGGTATGCTCACGCGTCTCCCACCTCATTCTCAAAACGAATGTTTTTTGAATTACGCAGTTCGTTTTGTAATGCTTCTGCTCTGATTATACAAAAGCTCTCCGGAAAAATCAACAGAATTTTTCTGGAATTTCAAAATGTTTTTGACATATTTACAACCCGAAAAAAATTGGGATTTCCTGGCCGGGATCGGTACAAATTCCACAAAAAGACGGATTTCAATGGAAATCCTGCATTTTGGGGGAAGTTAAATTTGGCGCAGGGCAAAAAAATTCCTCCCCGGAATCCGGGGAGGAATTTGGCGTGTATGCTTCTCTTTTGTATAATCAGGCTTTGGCCTTCTTCTTGCCGCGGGTGCCGTCGGCCTGGGCGATGGTCAGGCCGGGGACCGCCAGAACAATGTTCATAATGGGCATCAGCCAGTTGAAGATGGCCCAGGGGCCGTACTCGGCTACGCCCAGCCCCAGAGTATCCTTGATGTACACGCCGCAGGTGTTCCAGGGGATCAAGGCGGAGGTGACGGTGCCAGCTCCCTCCAGGGCGTTGGACAGGGTCTTGGGGTGCAGGCCCATCTTTTTGTACTCCTCAGCATACATACGGCCGGGAACCACGATGGAAATGTACTGCTCCGGCATGGTCACGTTGGACAGCACGCAGGTGGCTTCGGTAAGGGCGACCAGGCTGGCGGGGCCCTTCACCAGCTTGAGCAGCTTGGACACGATAATCTCCAGCTGGCCGGTGGCTTCCATAATGCCGCCGAACATCATGGCCAGGATGGTCAGGGAGATGGAGGACATCATTCCCATCAGACCGCCGTTCGTCAGCAGCTTATCCACCTCATACACGCCGATGCTGGATTCAAAGCCGTCCCGTCCGGTGGTCAGCAGGGTACCGACCGTACAATCGGGCTGGAAAATCAGGCCCAGCACAAACGCGGACAGGATGCCCAGGGTGATGCCGGGGATAGCGGGCACCTTCATGGCTACCGCGCCGATAACAATCACGGGAGGAAGCAGGAACAGGGGGCTGATTACAAAGTTGTCCTTCAGAGCCTGGCTGATTTCCACAACCTTGCTCATGTCGGCGGCGCCGCCGTGATACTGCGTTGCGCCCAGGATGCCGAAGAACACCAGGCAGATCACATAGGTCAGGCCGGTGGGCAGCATCATGAACTTCACGTGGGTCATGACGTCGGTGCCGGCCATAGCGGGAGCCAGGTTGGTGGTGTCGGACAGGGGGGACATTTTATCCCCGAAGTAAGCGCCGGACAGTACCGCGCCGGCGGTCATGCCGGCCGGCATTCCCAGGCCAACGCCGATGCCCATCAGCGCCAGGCCCATGGTACCCATGGTGCCCCAGGAGCTGCCGGTGGCCAGGGAGGTGATGGAGCAGATCAGCACACAAGCGATAAAGAAGATGCCGGGGGAGAGAATTTGCAGGCCGTAGTAGATCATACTGGGCACTACGCCGGAATCAATCCACATACCGACCAGGATGCCGATAATCGACAGGATAATGACGGACTGGAGCGCGCGGGTAATGCCCTCCATCATAAATTTTTCAATGTCCTCCCAGGCATATCCCAAATACAGAGCCATAACGGCGGCAATGATAACGCCGATAAACATAGGGATGTGGGGGTCCACGCCAAAGACCAGGATGCCGACCGCCATGATCGCAATCAGGCCGCCCAGACTGATCAGCGCCTCGAATAAATTCGCCTTGCGAGGAGTCTTTCTGGCTTTCTCTTCCATGATTTTTAAACCAACCTCTCTTCAAATTCGGGCCTAGCCCGTCGCGGGGTGAACAGGTACGGGAGATTGCCGTGGTGCGCCCGGCAAAGTGGGTTGCAGCCCGGCGGGGCGCAGGTTGCAGATAAAACCTCTACTGAAGCTATCATACCACGCGGGGGTGCCGGAGTCAACAAATATGAATAAATTTTTAATAAACGTAGAAAATGAGTGAAATATTTTGTGCAGGATAAATAAAAATTATATTCCGATTTTACATCCAATTTATGATTTTATCAAATTGTATACGAAAGTGAGTGCGGCAGAATTTCCAAAAAATCCTGTTTTTGTAAGGGGATAAATCCTCTGGTTCAGCCAGAATTTTGCATAAAAACAGCCCGCATCTTTCAAGCGGACTGTTTGAAAAATTTCCAATTATCCTTTCAGCCTGCGAACGACGGCCGCTTCGACGCGGTCTCCGTATTTCAGACCGAATAAAAAGAAGGTTAGCCCCGCCATACCCAGCAGAGCCATCCCCCACCAGGGCAGGGCCAGGGTGGAGCCCCCCACCGCACAGGCCACCAGCAGGCCCCAGGGCCGGGCCATCAGCGCGATCAGGAAAAAACGCAGGGGGCGAATGGCGGTCAGTCCCGCCAGAATGCACAAAAGGTCGTCGGGAAAGAAGGGGAGCAGCAGAGCCAAAAACAGAAACACATTCGTTTTGCGGTTCAAAAGGTCCAGATATTTGTCGGACAGCTTTTGCGTGGCAAATTTCTGCGTGAACGTCCGCCCCAGGCTCCGGGCCAGAAAAAATACGGTCATAGAGCCCAGCAGTACCGCCGAAATGGTGAGGAAAAAGGCGGTCCAGGTGCCGAACAGCAGTCCCCCGGCCAGAGCGCTTACGTTGCTGGGAATGGGGGCCAGGACCACGGACAAAAATTGGAACAGGAAAAAAACAAGATGGGAGTACGGCGCAAAGCCCTCAATGTAGGCCTGCACTCCCTCCACAGACTGCATGGCCGTGAAAAAGCCGGTCTGCCACAGGAACAGCCCGCCGCCGCCGCACAGAATTACGGCGGCCAGCAGGGCAAGCAGGGCGGAATGTCGTTTCATTTTTGATTGGTACACCTCAATTCTCTAATCTGTTGTCAGCATACCAGAGAATTTTTAACATTTGTAGACAGAAATCTAAAAAGTTTCTTAAAAATGTCTTTGTTTTTCCGTCAGGCGGACAGCATTGCTCTGTCGGGGGGGATTATACCACAGAGGTGCCGTCATATCAATGCTTTTGTGAAACGCGCCAAGGCCATAGGCCGGGGTAAAAGGGCAAAATTTGCCGGCCTTGCCCCTCCCGGGAAATCATGCTATAATAATGCCGTCAATCTGATTTTAGGAAAGGAGGAACCGCCTTTTGAAGCCTTCGCGCCTGCTGCGGGGCATGGCCGTTCTGCTGGCCCTGCTTCTGATTTCCGTGCCCGCCCGCGCCACAGGGCAGATCTACTTCACGGTTATCAACAACAATCTGCTTCCGCTAACCTCTGATACCATGCCCACCTGGTTCAGCGGGACCCTCTATGTCCCTTACCATGTGTTTGACGATAATACCAGCGGTGCGGCCATGTGGATGGGCCTGGGAACCCACGCCAGCTACAGCGTTAGCAACGAGACGGTCAGCATCTACAACCTGGATCGGATGCTGGTTTTTGATTTGGAGGAGGATACCTGCTACGACCCCCACAATGGACAAACGTACCTCTCCCCGGCCATTACCCGCAACGGTCTGCCCTACGTGCCCGTTGGGCAAGTGTGCAGCTTTTTTGACCTTACCTACAGCTATTTGACCAATTTGGAGCAGGGGATTCTGGTGCGGATCAAGAGCAGCGGACCGTGGATGACCGATGCCACATTTATCAATTCCTCCAAGGATTATTTGAATCTGCGTTTGCAGGAATATAACCAGAGCCAGACCTATATGCCTGCGCCCCCCAACCCCGCGTCTCCGCCAGAACAGGAGTCCCCGGAAAATATCCCCTTATATCTGGGAATTCGCTGCCAGGGGGGCAGCTCCGCCGGAGGTCTGGCAGACGTGCTGGACGCCCAACGGGTTAAGGGGCTGTTTTTCTTCACGCCCGAGCTGCTGCGGGAGCAGGACGACCTGGCGCGCCGCCTTTTGTCCACCGGCCACAGCGTAGGTTTGCTGCTCAGCGGCAAAACACTGGAGGAAAGCCGGGAGCAGCTGGACCGGGGAGGAGCGTTTTTGCGGGAGATTGCCTGCGTCCGGCCCGCCGCTCTGCTGTGCCCCGACGGGCAGCGTGCGGAATTTCAGCAGGACGGCTGGGTCTGCTGGCAGGAGACTGCCGCCGCCCGGCCGGAGTCCCCGGCCCAGCAGGCGTCCGCCCTGCAAAGCCAGGAGCAGGTCCGCTTAACCCTGGAGGACAGTCCGGAGATGGCCGCCGCCGCCAACGCTCTGCTGAACCAGCTGAAAAACAGACAGTTTGATATTCGCCTTCCCATGGAGACCCGTTTGTAAATTGCTGTTTTGATTTGACAGCCTCATACCCTAAACTTACCAGACAGCCGTCCGTATAGAAATATGCGGGCGGCTCAAACTATGCTCGGATGTTCCATCCAGCCTGAAACACAAAAATAACACAGAATGAAAAAGGAGAGACGAGTCATGTCTAACAGCAACAGCAATAAGATTATGGTTCCTAACGCCCGTGAGGCGATGAACAAGTTCAAGATGGAGGCCGCCAATGAGGTGGGCGTCAATCTGAAGCAGGGCTACAACGGTGATCTGACCAGCAAGCAGGCCGGCTCCGTGGGCGGCCAGATGGTCAAGAAAATGATCGAGTCCTACGAGAACGGCCTGAAGTAACATTCCCGGACAAGCAAAGGCCTATACTCCGGAACAAATGAACAAAAATCAGGACGCTCTGCATTTGCAGAACGTCCTGATTTTTTAAAACAGATCCGAATCCAGGTCCCGGTCCAGGTCCAGCTCGTCCCCGGAAGAGAGGACCGGCTGAGGCGCGGGCGGTTCCTCTGCCTGGACGGTTTTCTTGGGCGTCATGGTAGTCCGGCCGTTGAGGCAGCCGCCGTCCTCAATAATCAGCGAGCCTGTGGTCAAATCGCCGGTAATTACGCCGGAATTTTCCAGCTTCAGGTGGTCCCGGGCCACGACGTTGCCCTCCACATGGCCGGCAATGCGGATGGTGTCCGCCTGAACAGGGCCCTTGACCAGACCGGTGGAGGCCACAATCACGGTGCCGTCCAGGGTGATTTCGCCTTCTACAGCGCCCTCCACCTGAATTACGCCGTGGCCCTGAATTGAGCCGGACACGGTGATGCCCTTGGTAATCAGCGTGTTGGCGCGGGGAGAGGGGAGCTCGGCGCGCTCAACGGGGGTCTCTTCCGGTTCCGGCACATAGGCTTGGACCGGCTTGGCCTGTCCTCCAAAAAAACTCATTGCAAGCAGCTCCTTTCCAATTTCGGTAGCCTTATTTTACCACAGAAAAACCCCGATGACAAGAGAAACTAGGCGGTCATGAAAAACGTAAAGGTCCCGGACGCCACCAGTCTCCCGCTGCTGTCCGTCAGCTCCGTTTGAATCACCCGCAGAGTCCGGCCCATCTTCCTTGGCACGGCCCGGCAGAAAATTTTGGGTCCGCCGGCCGTGCGCAGAAATTCAAAGGACTCGTTCGCGGTCACGCAGTCCCCGCCCCGGCTGCACGCACAGCAGCCCGCCACCGTGTCCGCCAGGGTGACCAGGGCGCCGCCGTGGACGTATCCGCCGGGGTTGACGCTGTCCGGCCCTACCGTAAGCTCGCCCTCACATAGATCACGCTCCACCTTGGTAATAACGATTCCGTTTTCAAAGGAAAACTGATGGGGAGCGTTGACCAGGGCTTTCATTTCCTGTTCAATTTGGTTGGAATCCAAAAAAATACCTTCTTTCCTGAAAAATAGGGGCAAACCGCCGGCTCAGACATAGAATGGAAGGAGCGCATTGACGCGTTTGCTTTGATTTTTAAAGGAGGGAGCATACATGGAACAAATTCCCGCCCAGCTGTCCGGCGGCGCCATCAACGCCGTGGACCCGGATACCTTTCAACGGGTCTGGAACCGGGTGATGCCGGATCAGAGCCTGAGCCCCATTGAGGTGGATACTTACGAGCCCGGGCCAATGCCGCCGGCAGAGCCGCCAGACCAGCTGCCGGAACCTGCACCCGAGCCGGAGCCTCTGCCCCCAACGGAGCCGGAGCAGCCGGTCCCGCCTCCTGCCGCCCCGCTGCTGCCCCAGCTGATGGACCAGCTCTACGCCGCCTGGCAGCGCAGCCAGTGCTTGACCCGCCAGACCTCTGGCAGCGTCAGCCGCACCTTCGCCAACAGTGCCGAGGAGCAGCGCCGGGGCTTGAAGCGGCTGTCTGCTGCCTATTTTCTCCAGTCCGGCCAGTGGTATACCCCGCGGGGAAGCAGCGCCCGGCAGACCCAGCCCCGCCCGGCGGGCCTGCCCAACGTACTGCGGGAGCGGTATCTGTGGGAGCGGCAGTGGGAGCAGGCCTGTAGGGCGGCGGCGCAGGGCTTTTCGGACGAGGCCCTGCGCAGTCTGATGACCTGTCTGGCCCAGGAGGCCGCCGGTCGGGCCGCTCAGATCCGGGCCCTGCTGGAACAGACCATCCGGTTCTCCTCTTAAAAAACCTCTTGACGCAGGGGGAAATGGTGGTAAACTGATAGAAGAGCTTTGATACACGAGAGGAGACATACCGCCATGGAGCAAGTCCAGCATTTTGAATATCCGTCCTGCGACGGCGTACACACCATCCACGCCTGCCGCTGGCTTCCGGAGGGAGAGGCCCGCGGGGTGATCCAGATCGTCCATGGGGTGGCGGAGCACATCGGCCGCTATGCGGAGACCGCCCAGTTTTTCACCCGGCACGGCTTCATTGTCGTGGGGGAGGACCATCTGGGCCACGGCTTGACCACCGACGAAGCCAACCGGGGCTTTTTTGCCGAAAAAAACGGCTGGAAGCTGGTGGTCCGGGACATCCGCAAGCTGCGCCGGCTCCAGGGGGATCAGACCCCGGAGCTGCCCTACTTTCTGCTGGGCCACTCCATGGGCTCGTTCCTGGCCCGCACCTATTTGATCGACTACCCCCGCACCCTTACGGGCGCGATTATCTCCGGCACCGGCCAGGAGCCCGCTCCCCTGGTTCTGGCGGGCAAGCTTGCCGCCCAGCTGGAGGCCAAACGGCTGGGCTCCCACGGGCTGAGCACCCTGGTGGATACCCTGTCTCTGGGGGCCTACAACCGCAAATTCAAGCCCAACCGGACCAGCGCCGACTGGATTTCCCGGGACGAGGCCCGGGTGGACGCCTATCTGGCGGACCCCCTGTGCGCCTATAAGCCCACGGTGACCATGTTCCGGGACATGATGGGGGGCCTGCAATACATCGCCAAGCAGTCCAACCTGGACCGGATGTATCCCAATACACCAGTCTATTTCTTCTCCGGCGACGAGGACCCGGTGGGCGGCATGGGCAAGGGGGTGCAGAAGGTCACCGCCATGTTCCGCGCCAGCGGATGCCAGCACGTGACCCTGCGGCTTTACCAGGGGGGCCGGCACGAGATGCTCAACGAAATCAACCGCCAGGAGGTTTTGGACGATCTGCTGGCTTGGCTGGAGGCTTTGGTTTAATTCAACAGTGGTACAATTCAAATTTACGCCCCCTGTTCAGGAGGCGTAAATTTTTTTCTTCATTCATTTTCATAAGGCAGGCCTGCCAGATACCGCCGGGCCAGATCAAACGCGTGGTGGGCGATCTGGGTGCGCAGCCGCTCCCGCATGGGCCGCGTCCCCAGCTGGAGGGCCCGGACGTACTCCCCCTCCGGCGCGGCAATGGCCACGAAGGCGGTGCCCACGTCGTTGCCCCGGTCGTCCTTGTCCGGCCCGGCCACTCCGGTGGAGGAGACGGAAACGTCACAGCCCAGGGCCTGCCGGGCGCCCCGGGCCATGGCCAGCGCCACCGGAGCAGACACGGCCCCAAACTGATCCAGTACGTCCTCCGGCACCTGCAAGGCCCTTGTTTTCACCCCATTGGTGTAAGAGACAATGCCGCCCTTGAATGCCTGGGAGGCCCCGGGAAGGTCTGTGATTCGCTTGGCAATCAGCCCGCCGGTGCAGCTCTCGGCGCAGCCCAGGGTCAGCCCCTTGGCCTTCAGGCCCTCCAGCACCACATATTCCAGGGAGGGGACGTCCACCCCGTAGACCAAAGGCCCGAACAGCTTTTTCACCTGCTCCACTGTGGGCAGCAGCAGAGCCTGGGCCTCCTCCTGGGTGGCGGCCTTGGCGGTCACTCGCAGCTCGCACTCCCCCTCCTTGGCGTAGGGGGCCAGGGTGGGGTTCTGCATGGCGTTCATCTGCTCCCGGAGCTGAGCCTCCATCTGGGACTCGCCGATACCGAAGAGCTTCAGGGTGTGGGAGGCGATGACCCCTTCCCTGAACTGCTGCAGGTAGGGCGCCGCCCGGTATTGGAACATGGGCCGGCACTCGCTGGGGGGGCCGGGAAGCATGATAACGTGAACTCCTTCAGCCTCAAAGGCGCAGCCGGGGGCGGTGCCCCAGTCGTTCTCCAGGATGGTACAGCCCTCAGGCAGCATGGCCTGCTGAAGATTGTTTTCCGTCATGGTCCGGCCTGTGCGTTGGAAGTAGCTTTTGATGCGCTGGGCAGAATCCTCGTCATAGACCAGCTTTTTCCCAAACGCCTCGGCCAGGACGTTTTTGGTCAAATCGTCACAGGTGGGGCCCAGGCCGCCGGTGGTGATAATGATGTCCGCCCGCTCCTTGGCCAGGGAGACCGCCTCCCGGGCTCGCTGGGGGTTGTCCCCCACGACGGTGTGCCAGTAAACGTTCAGGCCCAGCTCGCTCAGGCCCTGGGAGAGAATCTGCGCGTCCAGATTTGCGATGTTGCCCAGCAGCAGCTCGGTGCCGACGGACAGGATTTCAACGGTGTGGGACATGGGTAACAGCTCCTTATTTAAATTGACAGCCGGATTGACATATGTACAGCTGGAAGAATTGGTATTTCAATCAGAGTAGGCGGCGCGTCACGCACCGTCTTTTTATCCCCGGATCTGAATGCGCTCAATGCCGTCCACAGCGGCCTGGACCATTTTGTCCAGATCCAGCTTCTCCTCCGCGTGCTCCACCTCACCCAGCACCGGTCTGAGCCGGGGATGCCGGGGGGTGAACACCGTGCAGCAGTCCTCATAGGGAAGAATAGATGTATCATAGGTGCCGATCTTCCGGGAAATCTGGACGATTTCCTCCTTGTCCATCCCCACCACAGGCCGCAGAACAGGCAGGTTCACCACCGCCCCGGTGACGTGCATGGCGTCCATGGTCTGGCTGGCGACTTGACCCAGGCTCTCGCCGGTGACCAGGGCCTTGGCCCCGCAGCGCTCCGCCACTTTTTGAGCAATGCGCATCATGAACCGGCGCATGACGATGGTAAACAGCTCCTCCGGGCAGGAGCGGCGCAGCTCCTCCTGGATGGCGGTGAAGGGGACCACGTGGACGATGAGCTGTCCGGTGTAGGGGGTGAGCAGCCGGGCCAGCTCCAGCACCTTGTCCTTGGCCTGCTGGGAGGTGTAGGGGTAGGAGAAGAAGTGGACCAGATCCAGGGCTACTCCCCGCTTGGCGATCATGTAGGCGGCCACCGGGGAGTCGATGCCCCCGGACAGCAGGGCCGCCGCCCGGCCGTTGATGCCCACCGGAAGTCCCCCCGCCCCCGGCTCCGGGCTGGCGTGGACGTAGGCGGAAAAGTCCCGGACCTCTACAAAAACGGTAAGCTCCGGGTGATGTACGTCCACCGTCAGGTTGGGGTAGCGCTCGTGGAGCTCCCCGCCCACATACTGGCTGAGCTGGATGGAGGTCATGGGAAAGGCCTTATCCGCCCGCTTGGTCTCCACCTTGAATGTTTTGGCGGCGCGCAGCTTGTCCCCCAAAAATTCCTGGGCGGCGGCCAGAATCGCGTCCTTGTCCTTCTCGCAGGGCCGGGCCAGAGACAGCCCCACAATGCCAAACACCTTTTTCAGGGCCTCGTAGGCCCCCTCCACGTCGCAGGAGTCCTGCATGGGCTCCACATAGGTGGCGGACTGGCGGGTGTACACCCGGAACTGGCCGAAGGGGTGAAGGCGGCGGTGGAGGTTGGCCTGTAATTTATCCTCGAAGCTGCGGCGGTTCAGGCCCTTGAGGACCAGCTCCCCCAATTTTAACAGAATTATTTCACGCATGGGGCAATACATCCTTTCCTCGGGTGAAAATCAAGCTTGAAATAATCCCATTATAGCCAATTGGGGAACCAATGTCCAGACCAAAACAGGGCCCCGGAAAAAATCCCGTTTTCCCCCTTGACATCCGCCTTGGGAAGTGCTATATTTATCCCATCAAGAGACAAATATAGCTCATTAAACGGAGGCACTCTATGAAAAAGAATGAGAAACTATTTTGGACCGGCTGCGGAATTTTCTGCGTCGCGGCGCTGCTGGCCTCAATCTGCTACGCGGTTGTGTGCAACGACTCCCGGCTGGTTACGCCGGTGGACCTTGGGGGCTATACGTTCATTCCCCAGGATCTGCCCATGATTTTGTCGGTTCTGCTCCTCTGCGGCTATGTGTTCGCACTGGTTTTCACCCTCTGCGTGCAAAAGAAACGGGCCGGAGCCGAGCCGGACCGGACCCGCAGGCTGAATCCCAAACTGGGGCTTTTGGGGCTGCTGGGCTTTTTGGGCTTTTTGGGGTTCTGGAGCTACCCCGCCCGGGGAGATGTGACCCCCTTTGTGTTCTTCCTGTTCTTCGGCTTTTTCGGGTTTTTCTACGAAGGGAAAATGTCCGGGACCTTCATGGACGAGCGCTTTCGGGAGAACGCCGCCCGGGCCCAGCTGATCTCTTACAAAATCTGCTTTTCCATCATGTTCATCGCCCTGCTGGTTCTGAGCCAGGGCAGGCTGTTCGGCAGCCTGGAATATACCCTGATCGCCGTGATGATCGTGCTGTCCATCGCCCTGGCTCTGGGGATTTTCCTTCCGGAATATCTGCTGTACCGGTATGACCACGACGAGACCCTGGACGAGGATTGAGGAAGATCGGCATGGCAGAGTTTGAATGCAGATTGAAACAATACCGGCTTTTCCAGAACATGACCCAGGAGCAGCTGGCGGCGCGGGTGGGGGTGCGGCGGGAGACCATCATGCGCCTGGAGAAGGCGCAGTATAACCCCTCCCTCAAGTTGGCGGTGGACATCTCCCGGGCGGTGGGGGTCCCTATTGAGGAAATTTTTCTCTTCCCATAGGCAAAAAAATACCCGGACGGCTCTGCCGTCCGGGTATTCTGGTTCACTCCTTCACACCGGCCAGAGCGGCGGTGACGATGGCCATAGAGTAGACCTCCTGCGCGTTGCACCCCCGGCTCAGGTCGTTGATGGGGGCGTTCAGGCCCAGCAGAATGGGGCCGTAGGCCTCAAAGTTGCCCAGGCGCTGGGCGATTTTGTAACCGATATTGCCCGCGTTGATGTCCGGGAAGATAAAGGTGTTGGCATAGCCGGCCACCTCAGAATCCGGGCACTTGGTCTGGGCCACCCGGGGGGACACGGCGGCGTCGAACTGCAGCTCGCCCTCCACGGGGATGTTGGGCAGGGCCAGCTTGGTCTTTTCGGCGGCGTTGCGCATTTTGTCCACGTCCTCACCCTTGCCGGAGCCGAAGGTGGAGTAGCTCAAAAACGCGATTTTGGGCTCCACGCCGAAGATCTGGGCGCACTTGGCGGTCTCGGTGGCGATTTCCACCAGTTCGTCCTCAGTGGGCTTGATGTTGATGGCGCAGTCGCCCATGGCCAGCACCATGTTGCCGCCGGTGGCGTAGGGCCGCACCAGGATAAAGCAGGAGGAGACAATCTTGTTTCCCGGCTTGGTCTTGACCAGCTGGAGGGCGGGACGGACGGTGTCGGCAGTAGAGTAGGTTGCGCCGCCCAGCAGGGCGTCCGCTTCGCCCATGGCCACCAGCATGGTACCGAAATAGTTGCCCCGCTTCAGCATATCCCGGCACTCGTCGGCGGTCATTTTGCCCTTGCGCAGCTCCACCATCTTCTCCACCATGGCGTCCATCTTGCCATAGTGCTCCGGGTCGTAGATTTCCGCGCCCCGGATGTTATAGCCGATGTCCTCGGCGGCGGCGCGGATTTCCTCCTCCTTGCCGATGAGGATGGGGGTGAGGAACGTACCGGAGAGCAGACGGGCGGAGGCCTCCAGAATCCGGGGGTCGCTGCCCTCCGTAAAGACAATCTTTTTGGGGTCCTTTTTCAAAATGTCGATCAACTGCTTGAACATAATGGCATCCTTCCTTCCATGAAGTGTTAGCAAAATAATGGTAACATTTTACGCCGAAAATTGCAAGGGGCCGGGGCAAAATTTTTGGTAGTTTTCCCAAGGAGGGGCGAAAAAATTCCAGGCCAATTTTCGGGAAAACGGCATTTTCCTCTTTACGTCAGGTAATGAATCGTTTATACTATACCAGACGTATTTCGCTGCGTCCGAGAGGAGAGAAAGCATTGAGCCCTGAATTTTCCAGAACCCTCTCTCTGCTTCGGCAGGAGAAGGGGGTCAGCCAACGCAAGGCGGCCGGGGCCCTGGGCATTTCCCAGGCCCTGCTCAGTCACTATGAGAACGGCATCCGGGAGCCTGGCCTGGCCTTTGTGGGAAAGGCCTGCGACTACTACGGAGTATCCGCCGATTTTCTGCTGGGCCGTACCCTCAGCCGGGACGGCACCACCATCATCGAGCCGGAGGAGCTTTACGACATCAGCAGTGAAAAGGACAATTCCCTCAAGGGGTCGGTGCTGGCCCTGCTGTCAAAAAAGCTGCTGGTGAACTCAGTGGCCCTGCTGTTCGACCTGATGGGCAAGAGCGGCAGCCGGGGGGCCATCCGTGCCGCCGCCAACTACCTGTCCACGGCGGTGTATCAGATCTACCGGCAGTTTTATCAGATCAATCCGGCCAACAACCCGGATTTCTTTTCCATGCCTCCCCGGCAGTTCCAGACGGGGCTGGCCGATGCGGACATGAAGTGCAGTCAGGCGGAGCTGGCCGACGCGCTGGCCGCCCACATGAAGGAGAAGGGTCCCCTGCCCGATATGAGCCACGAGGCCTTGACCAAGAATTTCCCCGTGCTGTACCAGTCGCTGTATCAGGTGATTCATACCACCGGGGAGCGGGTGAACCGGATCTACGACAGCCGGAAACAAGAGAAATAGGAGCGAGCCATATGACCGACCAAAGTAAAATCCGAAATTTCAGCATCATTGCCCACATCGACCACGGCAAATCCACCCTGTCTGACCGGCTGATCGAGCTGTGCGGGGCGGTGGAGCAGCGCCAGATGGAGAGCCAGCTTCTGGACAATATGGACCTGGAGCGGGAGCGGGGCATTACCATAAAGGCCCGGGCGGTCCGGCTGGACTACACCGCCCC
This sequence comes from uncultured Oscillospiraceae bacterium, assembly GCA_910588455.1. Classification (GTDB taxonomy): domain Bacteria; phylum Bacillota; class Clostridia; order Oscillospirales; family Oscillospiraceae; genus Lawsonibacter. The sequence continues at coordinate 1,402 of CAJUPG010000023.1, read as the reverse complement.
CGACGGGGAGAAATACGCCCTGAATCTCATCGACACCCCCGGCCACGTGGACTTCAACTATGAGGTCTCCCGTTCCCTGGCCGCCTGTGAGGGGGCGGTGCTGATTGTGGACGCCTCCCAGGGCATCGAGGCCCAGACTCTGGCCAATACCTACTTGGCCATGGAGCACGATCTGGAGATACTCCCGGTGCTCAACAAGATTGACCTGCCCGCCGCCGACCCCCAGCGGGTGAAAGAAGAGATTGAAAACGTCCTGGCCCTGCCCGCCCTGGACGCGCCGGAAATTTCTGCCAAGCAGGGGCTGAACATCCCCGCCGTACTGGAGGACATCGTGCAGAACATCCCTGCCCCCGCCGGCGACAGCGGCGCGCCCCTGAAGGCCCTGATTTTCGACAGCCAGTACGACCCCTATCTGGGAGTTATCGTCTACTTCCGGGTGATGGAGGGGACGCTGAAAAAGGGCATGGGGGTGAAAATGATGGCCTCCGGGGCCCAGTATCAGGTACTGGACTGCGGCTATCTGAAGCCCCTGGGGATGGAGTCCTGCCGGGAGCTTACCGCCGGGGAAGTGGGCTGGTTCACCGCCTCCATCAAGAACGTCCAGGACACCCGGGTGGGCGACACCATCACCGGAACGGAGGTCCCGGCGGCGGAGGCCCTGCCCGGCTACCGGCCCGCCCAGGCCATGGTCTACTGCGGCATCTATACCGAGGACGGCTCCAAGTACCCGGACCTGCGGGACGCCCTGGAAAAGCTGCGGCTGAACGACGCCTCCTTGTCCTTCGAGCCGGAGTCATCCATTGCCCTGGGCTTTGGATTCCGGTGCGGCTTTTTGGGGATGCTCCACATGGAGATTATCCAGGAGCGCCTGGAGCGGGAATTTGACCTGGACCTGGTGACGACGCTGCCCTCCGTCATCTACGAGGTCACCAAAACCGACGGAACCGTCGTCCGGGTGGACAACCCCCACAACTACCCGGACCCCGGCGCCATTGCGGAGGCCCGGGAGCCCTACGCCAAGGTTTCCATCATTGCGCCGCCGGACTACGTGGGCAACATTATGCCCATGTGCCAGGAACGCCGGGGGATTTTTAAGGATATGCAGTATTTGGACACCAATCTGGTGGAGCTGCACTACTCCATGCCCATCGGTGAGATCATCTACGACTTTTTCGACGCCCTGAAAGCCCGGACCAAGGGCTACGCCTCCCTGGACTACGAGCTGGACAGCTACCAGCCCAGCGAACTGGTAAAGGTGGACCTGCTGCTCAACGGGGACCAGGTGGACGCGCTGTCCTTCATCGTTCATAAGGACAAGGCCTATGGCCGGGCCCGGCGGATCTGCGAAAAGCTGAAGGAGAACATCCCCCGCCAGCTCTTCGAGGTGCCGGTGCAGGCGGCC